>JAUYDG010000138.1 GCA_030691925.1 Nanobdellota archaeon | reverse complement strand
ATGGTCATCCCGATTATGTCTGCTCCCCAGTTTTGGTACATCCTGCTTTCTGCTTTTGTAGAGAACCTTGGCCCTTCCACGACTACGCATGTTCCTTTTTCATGGAATCTTATCTTCAGCTTTTTCGCTTCTTCGCTGAATATTCTTCTTAAGCTTGGGCAGAACGGCTCTGCTGTTGAGACATGGCATACTTGGTCTCCTTCGTAGAAAGTTGTGTTTCTTTTGTATGTCCTGTCTATGAACTGGTCAACCAGCACTAGATCTCCTGGATTGTATTCTTCTTTCAGTGAGCCTACTGCTGAGCTCGCTAGTATGTGCGTTACGCCCAGGCTTTTCAGAGCCCATATGTTAGCCCTGTAGTTGACGTTGCTCGGGTTTATCCTGTGCCCTGTCCCGTGCCTCGGTATTACCGCTATTTCTTTGCCTTGGAATACCCCTATGGTTACTAGGTCAGAAGTTTTGCCGAACGGCGTATGGACTTTTATCTTTTTAGAATCTTCTATAAGGTTGGGGTCGTATACTCCTGTTCCGCCGATTATACCTATTTTTGCCATAATGATAAAAGGTTAGGGTTCTTGTTTTAAAAACTTTACTGATGTTTTATTTTTTCCAGGCTTTCCATGGTGTGATAAGTTAGCAATGAGGATAGCTCTATTAGTTTTTTTTCTTCATCTCCTGGCGAATAACCTAATTCTTCATTTCTGCATATGTTTTCCCATTGCCTTAGGCATTTTCTTACGCTGTGCTTGTTTGATCCTAGTATCCAGCTGCTTACCTGCTCCGAGAGTTGTTCTGCATACCTCTCGATAAGATGATACGCTGGTATGATTTTTTTCTTGTCTTTTGTGAAGAGCTCGTTCATGTCTTTGATGTATTCCTGTATCTTGTCGTCTTCTTCTTCGCCCAGCCCCCATAATTCTGATACTGTATCTTCTATACTGTTATATTTTCCTTCTCTTTTCTTTTTCAGATTTATCGGTTCTGTTTCTGTTATATCTTTTGTTAGTCGGTCTACATAGTTCAGTTTTTGGAGTGCTATCGGCCAGTTTTTGTATCTTCTCTGCCATCTCGATGCCGGGTCTAGCCATACTGCGAATGTTTCCGCCCAGTCTTCATCCGGGTGCCTCTGTGCGTAATGGGGATCTTCTACGTAGTGCATATATTTTACGTAGTCTCTTGACCATGGGTTGACTTGTTTTATGTAGTTTTTCGGGTATTTCTTGTTGAAGTTGCCGAATATTTCTTTCCAGTCTTTCCTCTTCCACAGCTTGTAAGAGTAATTGAATGCGTGCCCTGTTTCATGGCGTAATATTTTAGTTAGTTCTTCCTGCGTTATCGTGCTTCCTTTTATTGATTTGAGCTCCTCGTTTGCGAAGTAGAATGGTATGCAGATGGAGATTGTTTTGTCTACGCAGCCCCATTCGTTGCCGAAATAGAAGTCGGGCCAGAGGTTTATATTCTTGGATTTTAGTTCCTTTTTTAGGATATCAAAATAAGGCTTCATGTTCTCTTCTATGTTCAGTTCGAGGTCTTTTATCTTTGTCGTCAGAAGCTTTTGGTAGCTTATTTTGTCCATATTCCTAGAAGTTTTGGTTACTGTCTTATATATTTTTTGCTTCTTGAGCTTCTTGAAGCTTTTTTATCATATCTTTGTGTACGCCTTTTCCATTTTTTGTTTCTTGTACCAAGAAGTAAGTGTTTCCTGCCGCGTATTCTGACGGCCTTCCGAAGTCGAGTATTTTTGATGCTATTTCTAATCTGTCCATTCTAGTTTTGATTTTTATTAAGCCCTTGTTGGGCATGGCCCATTTCTTTAGGCATACCCGTTTGTAGAGGCTTTTCATCTCTCCTGTTGTCATTTCTGTTATATCATACAGGAATGCCTCGTTGTCCTCTTTTTGCCTGTATCTTTCTGCTATATACCTTTGCATGCTTCTTGCATGGCCTTCGCAGAATGCCATGTATCTGTAGTCATATTCTCGCATTATTTTTGGGTAGATCATAGTTTGTATATGGTGGGTGTATTCATGGCCTAGTGCGGGTATTAACAGGGTTCTTTCTTCGTTTTCCAGGTATACTATCTTTGCTTTGTCGCAGTATTGGTTTGTGGTGTAAGGATAGCAGATAATCGGTTCTTGTAATCTTGTTATTCCTAGGAAGCTTTCCACTTCGTTTTTTACTTGGCCTAGAAGATTATAAGCTTCTTCCCAGCTTGGTGTTTTTCCAAAATCTAGCTTGTTCTCTTCTTTTAGCTTTCTTAGCCTTTTTAGTTCTTCAACTTCTTTGCTCAGGACATGTTCTAATAGTTGTATGTCTTCTTTTTTCAGTTGCATGTATATTTTTCTGTCAGTTATGCTGTTCAGGTAGTCATCCATGGTAAGCAGGTTTTCTTATGGTATTATTTTTATTATTCTTCAGATGCGCATAAATGAAGAAGGCTAGCGCTGCTATTATCAATACCACTACTATTATGTCTATAGTCTTGCTGTACTGCATTACGATTTTCCAGTTCTGCTTGAGGTAGAAGCCTGCGAATGCTAGGAACATGTTCCATGCGCCGGCGCCTATAACCGTGTAGACTAAGAATTTCAGCATGTTCATCTTTGCCAGCCCTGCGGGCAGTGATATCAGATGCCTCACTACTGGTATGAACCTGCTTATGAATATGGTTATGCTGCCATGCTTCTTGAAGAATTCTTCTGTGAACTTTAGTTCTTTCTCGCTGAGCAAGAAGTATCTGCCATACTTGTTCAGGAATGGTTTTCCTCCGTAAAGGCCTATGCAGTAAGACAGCAATGAGCCCACTATGCTTCCCAGCGTGCTGAAAAGCCCGACAAGGAAGAACGTGAACTTGTTCTCTGCTATGAGGAACCCTGCGAACGGCATCACAGCCTCGCTTGGGACAGGGAATACCATGCTTTCCATCATCATCAGGATGAAGACGCTTGCGTATCCTGTCGCTTCTATGAAGCTTGTTATGTATCCAGAAAGGAGCTCTGCTATCATGCTATTAATTTGTTAGTTCTTTGTTTATATAACTTCTTTTTTAAAACTTTTAATTTCTGATGCGCGTCATAAACTTTAAATACCTGCTTATTTTCTCCGGTGTTGAACAAAATTCAGGAGGGTGTTTGGTATGCTTTCTAAGACAATCGCTAAGGATATGAAGAACGCTTCCGCTACGAGGAGGATGTTTGAGGAGGGGCTTGAGCTTAAGAAGAAGTATGGGGAATCTAATGTTGTTGATTTCAGTTTGGGTAATCCTATGATAGAGCCGCCGGAAGAGTTCAACAAGATAGTATCGGATCTTGCTAAGAGCGGCAGGAAAGGCACTCACAGGTATATGCCTAACGCTGGCCATAAGGAAGTGAGGGAGGCTGTAGCTAATTACCTGAACAAGAAGGGGTACTTCAAGGGCTTGACTTTTGAGAATGTGACGATGTGTGTCGGTGCAGCTGGAGGGCTTAATGTTATATTGAAAACTATCCTTAACAAGGGAGAGGAGGTCATAACAGTAGCGCCTTACTTCACAGAATACATGTCTTATGTGAAGAACCATCAGGGAAAGCAAGTTTCGGTTGATGCTGCTGAAGATTTCAGCTTGGACGTAAAGGCTATCGGAAAAGCCGTGACTAGCAAGACAAGGGCTATAATACTGAACTCTCCGAATAATCCTACTGGTGTCATGTATTCTAAGAAAAACCTGGAGGACCTTGCTTCTATGCTCTCGGAAAAGGAGTCTAAGCTCAAGAGGGACATATATGTAATGTCTGATGAGCCTTACCGCGAGATGGTCTACAGGGGGAACTTTGTGTCGCCTGCTTCTTTCCACAAGAACAGCTTTATGGTGTATTCCTGGTCAAAGTCATTAAGCCTGCCTGGGGAGAGGATAGGCTACATAGCTTTGAACCCTGAGATGAAACACAAGGATAATATTGCTAAGGGCTTAGCATTCTGCAACAGGATACTGGGCTTTGTTAACGCTCCAACGATGATGCAGCACGTCCTGCCAAAGATTCTAAACACAGAAGTAGAGGAGAAATACTACAGATACATGCGTGATTACTACAAAGGTTTGCATGATCCGCTTGAGAAATGCCTGAAAGAAAGCGGTTACGTTTTCCCAAGCCCTCAGGGTGCCTTCTTTTTCTGGGTCAAGTGCCCTATGTCAGGGAATAATTTGGAAAAGGGAGAGAAAGAGTTCATAGAGACTGTGAAGAACAAATTCTTGATGCTACTAGTGCCCGGCTCTACATTCGGCAAGGCTGGCTGGTTTAGGCTGGCTTATGCTGTCAACCCTGAAGTGGTAGAGTCTGGCTGCAAAAAGCTCAGGGAAGTCGCGAAGCATTACAGAATTTATTAAACTATCTTGAGCAGGTCTTCGAATCTTTCAAGTTCGTAGTCTGCTATTTTTCCTATTTCTCGCTCTCCTGCATATCCGTATCTTGCGAAGCAGGTCTTCATCCCTAATTCTTTTGCTCCCTGTATGTCCCTCGTTGGAGAGTCTCCAACCATCAGTGTTTCTGACGGCTCGGCTTTCAGCTGCTTCAAGGCTTTTTTGAACGGCAGGCTGTGCGGCTTTTTGTTTTTTCCGGAGCATACCACCACGTCAAAGAAGTCTTCTATGCCCATGCTTACAAGCCTTATCCACGCTTTCAGTTTAGGAGCGTCTGTTACTATTCCTAGTTTCAGCCCTTTTTCTTTCAGTTTTATCAGCGTTTTTTCTACGCCGGGGTAATGTTCCAGTAGACCTACTCTTACTTTTCTGTAGGCTACTATCGCGCTTGCAAGTATTTTGTAGTCTACTTTTCCGTTGATTGATTTCAGGAAGTCCTGGAATATGTACTCATATTCTATGCCCCTCTCTTTGTATAGCTCGAAGAGTTTTTTCTTGATGTCTTCTTTTTCCATCTTGATGCCTGCGCTTATCATAGCGTCAGTTGCTGCATCTATGCACATCTTTTTCATTTTCATGAAGTCTATCAGCGTGTTGTCTATGTCGAATAGTATTGTTTTTATCATTTTTTGGTTTGCAGTATCTTGTT
>JAUYDG010000127.1 GCA_030691925.1 Nanobdellota archaeon | reverse complement strand
TTTCTTTTGTATCCTTATCGATCTTGTCGCCGTAATCTGCAAGCATCTTTTCAGTCGTGTATACCGAAGTGTCAGCCTGGTTCTTAATCTCCACTTCTTCCTTCTTCTTCTTATCCTGCTCCGCGTACTGCTCAGCATCTTTCCTCATCTTCTCAACTTCTTCCTCTTTCAGCTTCTGCGACGCTGTTATCACTATGCTCTGCTGCTTCCCAGTGCCTAAATCTTTTGCCGAAACGTTGATTATGCCGTTAGCGTCGATGTCGAAAGTGACTTCTATCTGAGGGATTCCCCTTGGTGCTGGCGGTATTCCGATAAGGTCGAACCTTCCTAAGCTCTTGTTATCAGTCGCCATCTCCCTCTCGCCCTGCAGGACGTTTATAGTCACTGCCGGCTGGCTATCAGCTGCCGTGGAAAATATCTGCGTCTTCTTAGTCGGTATTGTAGTATTCCTCTGTATCAAAGGAGTCCTTACGCTTCCAAGCGTCTCTATGCCCAACGTCAAAGGAGTAACGTCCAAGAGTAATACGTCTTTAACATCTCCAGCCAAGACCCCTCCCTGTATAGCCGCGCCCATAGCGACGCACTCCATAGGGTCTACTCCTCTTTCAGCTTTTTTGCCGATAAGGCTCTCTACTAAGTCCTTGACTATAGGCATCCTGGTAGGACCGCCCACCAGCATTATCTTATCGATGTCTTTCGGAGTCAGCTTAGCGTCCTTCAAAGCCTGCTCCAACGGCTTCTTGCACTTCTGAACTATAGAGTCCACTATTTTTTCTAGCTGCGCCCTTGTCAGCTTCATGTTCAAGTGCTTCGGCCCTTTATTCGTCGCTGTTATGAACGGCAGATTGATGTCAGTCTCCATGACTGTTGAAAGCTCTATCTTCGCCCTCTCACAGGCTTCCCTCAATCTCTGCAAGGCTGTGCTGTCCTCATTAAGGTCTACCCCTGTTTCTTTCTCAAACTCTTTCATTACAAACTTCATTACAGCCTCGTCCATGTCAGTCCCGCCCAGCTGGGTGTCACCGGAAGTTGATTTCACCTCGAAAACTCCTTCGCCGAATTCCATAAGCGTAACGTCCAAAGTACCACCGCCGAAGTCAAAGACCAGCACTTTCTGCTCTTTCTCCTTCTTGTCCAAGCCATAAGCCAGCGCAGCTGCTGTCGGCTCGTTTATAATCCTTACAACGTCCAAGCCTGCTATCTTCCCAGCATCCTTCGTCGCCTGCCTCTGGTCGTCGTCGAAGTAAGCAGGAACTGTTATCACCGCCTTGTCTATTTTTTCGCCTAGAAACTCTTCAGCATCCCTTTTGATCTTCTGAAGGATGAATGCTGATATCTGCTGCGGCGTAAAGGTTTTTCCATGCACCTTGTACTCGAACTTCTTGCCCATCTTCCTCTTAGCAGCCCTTATAGTGCCTTCCGGGTTGCTTACCGCCTGCCTTTTGGCTGGCTCACCGACTAGTACTGTGTCGTCTTTTGTGAAAGCCACTACCGATGGGAAAGCCTTGCCGTAAAGAGAAGCGCCCTCTGCGCTCGGCACTATCGTCGGCCTGCCCCCCTGCATTATTGCGGCAGCAGAATTGCTTGTGCCAAGGTCGATACCTAGCGTTTTACTCATTTTCATTACCTCCTGAATTATCATTTTTTAGATAATCAAGCATCAAATAAATTATGTCCGTGGATTCATTAACATCCATTGAATACGGGATGTGCAAGAACCCCACTTTTGCTTTTGACCCTCTGAATTCGTGCAAAAACTTGTAGAAAAGGAAGTTACAGACATACTCACCCGCATCATCTGATTTAATAATTTCATGGCCTTTTCTTCCAGCATATTTTATTATCTCCTTATTTACCATTTTTATCATTTTTTCATAAGAAGGCAAAGTTGCCAAGTAATATGCAGGGGCTCTTTTAATCACAGGCGCATTGTCGATTATTCTTCCATGATCGTCTGGTGAACCTTCGCACCGGATAAGATTTTTTGCCTTTTTCTCTAGTTCAGGCGAATACCTGCCAGATTCCCCGAGCATAAGGACGTAATCCGGAGCAAGACTTTTAGCATACTCGATTTCTGAACGAAAATCATCGAACACCACTGGGAAAAGAAGCTTTGCTATACCTTTTTCATCTATGCGCTTCGATACCTCTAACCCTATGTTTTTTCTTGAAATGTTTCCCTTCCTTCCTCGGAACGGTTCAAAGGCTGTCAGTAATATCCTGCTCATTTTTCTACTCCCTTGCTAGTTTTCACTTTTGAAAACCTTATTACCCTGTCGTTCAGCATGTAGCCTTTCTGCAGCTCTTCCAATATTATCCCTTCTTCCTTGTCAGATCCTTCTTGCAGGAGCACTTCGTGGAATTTTGGATTGAATTTCTCTCCTGAACATTCGATTTTTCTCAAACCTTCCTTTTCCAGCAATGTGTAAAGCTCTGAGAATATCATTTTCATCCCTTTTGTGAATTCAGTATCTTCTTTTTGCGATTTGAATGCCAGTTCAAAGCTGTCTAACACTATCAAGAGCGTTTGTATGAGCTCCTGGTTGGCCTGCTTGATGATAAGGTACTTTTCCTGCTCTGTCCTTTTCCTGTAGTTGTCAAACTCTGCCTGCAGCCTTTGCAAATGCTCGATGTAATCCTTGACCTTTTTTGCTTCTTCTTCTAGGAGTTTATCTTTTTCTTCTAACTGTTTTTTTTCCGGAGTAGCTTCAGGGCTTTTAGATTGGTCTTTTATCATTTTTACCCTCCAACTTTTTAATTCTCAACTCTATCTCTCCCGTCCAGTCATTGTACATTCTCTTGGTAAGCTCTAGCGCTGCTAACAGCTGTTTTTTATAGCCTTTTTCTACTGCCTTACTCTCTGCCAGCATGTCATCTTCTAATTTGTCCTGCTCTGACAGGTATTCTTTCTTGGCTATACCTTCCAGATCTGCTGTAATATGCCCGAACTCGTGTGCAATCACGCCTGTCAGCTCTTCTTCGTTAGCGCTTTCCAAGAATTTTTTTCCTAATATACCTAAGCGTAATTTGAAAGCCTCTCCTTCCTTTATCACATAAATCCCTGTTAGCTTGTCTTCATATTCAAACTCTACTTCTATGTTAGGGAATGATTTCAGGGTTTTTTGAAATACCTGCTCTATACTTGCCATATAAGCCCCCCATCTTGTTTATTTAAAATCAACAACGTTAATTTAAGGTTAACATAAGGTTTATATACTTTTCGGTACTATAAAGCCGTATGAAGATCACGATACTCAAGCTAGAAAGGCCAAAAAACGAAATAAACGAGGAAATACAATGGCTATGCCACTCCCTAGGATTATTCGGTGAACGGGA
>JAUYDG010000118.1 GCA_030691925.1 Nanobdellota archaeon | reverse complement strand
TCTGCAAATGCCCCTCTGTCTTAAGGGATGACAAGCCGGACATAATCATAAAAAGGAAGCTAAGGGCTGTTGCAGGCGAAACAGGAGAAATAGACATAGCAGCAAAGCACGAGATGGCCAAAAACCTTGAGTTCATCTATGAAGCATACTCAGACACGACATGCAACGTAGAGCTCGACGAGGAGCCACCAGGGCCTCTAAACATGGACGCTTTGGGGATAGCATTACAAGTCTCAAAGCTCTTAAACGCAAAAGCCGTAGACGAAGTCCACTTCATGAGAAAAACAGTCGTAGACGGAAGCAACACCACCGGATTCCAAAGAACAGCTCTGATAGCAAAAGACGGCTACATAAACACCTCACTAGGAAACGTAAAGATAGGCTCAATCTGCCTGGAAGAAGAAGCAGCAAAAAACATCAAAGAGGAAAAAATATCAAGAATATGGCGCCTGGACAGGCTAGGCATACCACTGATAGAGATACAGACAGAAGCAGACATAAAAACACCGGAGCATGCAAAAGAAGTTGCGCAAACACTCGGCATGATACTCAGAAGCACAGGAAGGGCCATAAGGGGAATAGGCAGCATAAGGCAAGACATAAACCTAAGCATAACCGAAGGGGCAAGGGTGGAAATAAAAGGCTTCCAAGACCTAAGAGCGATACCAAAAGTCATACTAAAAGAAATAGAAAGGCAAAGAAGCATCATAGAGCAGAAGCTGGAAGTAAAACCAGAAGTCAGGAAAGCAAATGAAGACGGAACGACAAGCTTCATGAGACCGATGCCAGGATCAGCAAGAATGTACCCAGAAACAGATGTTTTACCAATAAGAATAACAAAAGAATGGCTCAACAGGATAGAGCTGCCAGAGCTGCTGACAGAAAAAGCGATAAAAATAGAAAAACAGTTCGGGCTAAACGCAGACCTGGCAAGAGAGATAGTGCAGGAAGAGATAGAGCTGAAAGAATACGCGCAAAAATACCACAACCTCAAACCAAGCGTGATAGCACAAATACTAGTAGAAACGCCAAAAGAAATAAGGTCAAGGCTGAAGCTAGACACTGGAAGCATAAAAAAAGAAGACTACGAAGAAGTCATAGACGCACTAAACCGAGAGAAGATATCAAGAGAAGCAGTCATAGAACTCCTGGCAGAGGCAGCACAAGGAAGAAAGATAAACCTTGAAAAGTATAAACAGATACCAGCAGAAGAACTGGAATCATTCATAAAAGAGCTCGTCGAAAAAAACCCCAAAGCACCTATCGGCGGCCTGATGGGGGACATAAGAAAAAAATACGGCGGATCCTTTGACGGGAAGCTGGCAATGGAAATGCTAAGAAAGCACTACAAAGGCTAGATAACCCTTTTCTTGAAAACAGCCATAACCGACCAGGAAGCGATCCCTAAAAACTTCCAAAGAGGCAAAGGCTCAGTCACTATTTCAACCCTGCCTTTCCTGACCGCCTCTAATACGCTGTCAACATCCTTCTTAGCATCAACCAATGAAAAATTTGTGCCTATCTGGCTAAAATTGTGAGCGTCACTAGTGGCTATCAAAGGCTTGTTATACCTCCTGGCAATCTCGACAGCTTTCCTGTTAGGGTTGATAAAGCTGGTGTAAAAATGGCAGTGCTCTATAGCATCAAAAACATCAATGTGCTCCACCAGCTTTTTTTTCAAACAAGAAGGCTTACCATAAAAAGGGTGCGGCGCTATGACCAAAACGTTTTCCTTCTTCAAACTCTCAACATCAGCAAAAGTCCTGACCTTCTTAGCATCGCCCTTAAAGTTTACCAGCAAAACCTCTTTGCCCTCAACAAAAGTCTCAACCCCTGGAATCAGAAGTACCCCTTTCTTCTTCGCATAATCCTTAAAATCAAAATAAGTCCTCAAAGGATTATCAATATACTCAATGCGTCCTAACAAGCATTTCAGAGAAGCATGCTCCGTAATAGCCAAAACCTCATAGCCTTTAGAAGCTACAAAATCTATAAGCTGCTTAGGACTAAGATTACTATCCCTCTTGGGTATCACATAGTTCGTATGCGAATGAAAGTCAGCCTTTAACATGGGAAATAATAGACAAGAAAGTTATAAAAAAGTTATGGCTTTCAGATCGGCTTCAGATGACCCCACTTTTCTAAAGCCCTTTTCAATTCTTTATGCTTTTCAGCGTACTCCTCTAAACTTATTTTTTGTTTATATGCTTCGATAGCTTGCGTAACAGCCTTAGCCCCGGCCTCTGCGCCATCTGGATGCCCAAGCGTACCTCCGCCAACTTGAAGCCCGATATTAGTAGTACCATAAATATCAAACACAGCAGGAATTATACCCGGATGCAAGCCTCCAGAAGATACTGGTAGTACTGGCTTAATCTTACCCCACTTCTGAGGCATCCTAACATTCTCGATTTTATCAACTTCTTGGTTCATAAGCATCTTTTCCATAGCCATTATGCTCTCTGCAGAGCCTTCCAGCTTTCCAACACCAGTGCCAGTATGTATCTGGTCAACGCCTATCAGACGCAGAAGTTTGGCAAGGAAAAGCATTGTCATACCATGCTTAGGATTCCTAGTGAACATAGAATGCATTGCACGATGACCGTGTATGGCCATATCATAATCATAAGCTAACTCGACAGCAGTTCCAACAGCAGTGAAACCACTAACCACCATGTCAATCATGAAATACTTAAATCCATAATCGTGAACCAGCTTGACCCTTCTCTCCAACTCCTTCAAGTTAGAAGAAGTAACGTTGATAAAGGCATCCTTCACTTCACCAGTCTCTTTCATGGCCTTGTCTCTATACTTTGCTAAGAATTTTACTCTCGGCTCAAACTTATTGAAACTTTGATTTGTTAAGTTTTCATCGTCTTTAACACAGTCTATTCCGCCCTTCCAGACAGCGTAAGCTACTTTCTTCGCATGCTCTTCAGCGGTATATCCTATCTTAGGCTTCGGGACTACTGAAGTTACAGGCCCAGATTTTCTCTTGAATATCCTCTTGATAACGTCAACCCCGTAGTTAGGCCCTTTAAAATCTTTAATATAGTCTAAAGGAAGTTCCGCATCGATAAGCCGTAAGTTGTTCAACGCTTTCATGCCAAAAATGTTGCCGCCTATCGCACTCACCATGCAGGGCACAGAACCTTTCTCAAAGTCGATTATCGGATAAGCAATCTTCACATAATTGCTGTCATACTCGTAAGCGTAAGCCTTAACCTTGGGCAGCAGCTTAGGCAGCTCTGTCAGCGTAGTCCATGTTCCGGAAGAGCTCTCGCTAGCAATCCTCCCGATAGCATCCTCGTTGGTTATCCCTTCGGCAGGCTCGTAATAGAACAAAACTTTGACATCATCCTTTTTCGGCTTGTAGTTTTTGTTTATGAACTCATGATACCACTCGATCTCTTCTGCCATTCATACCACCCCGAGCAATTCTTTCAGACTATTAATAATATAATCAGGTTTCTCTTTTTTTAATCTTTCCCTGCTAAAATCACCAGTCAAAACAGCAACAGTCTTACATCCCGCCCTCTTTCCAGCCATGACATCATAAGGGCTGTCACCAACCATGTAATCCACCTTGCTTTGCATCAGCCCTCCCGCCTTCAAAATCCCGTCAGGCCAGGGCTTGCCATGCTTAAGCCTGTCATCGCTTACTACAACGTCAAAAAGGCCTATGCTTATGCCTGCGCTTCCCAATATCGCTACTATCTCTTTGCGAGAGCAATTAGAGACTATGCCCAGCCTGTGGCGCTCCTTGATCTTAATAAGCGTGGGCTTAACGCCAGGAAACTGCTTGACAAGGCCCTTAGCGTAAGCAACAATGTACTTGTTATGGCTCTCAACAACTTTTCTTATTTCGCCTTTAGGAAGCTCAGGAAAAATTTTCTTAACAAGAAGGTCAGATGTGATGCTGAGAAGGCCTCTTATAACAGCATCCCTGACTTTAGGGAGGTTATAATCCTGGAAAGCCTTCTTGAAAGCAAGAATGTGCAGCCTGTCAGAATCGACAAGGGTGTTATCCAAGTCAAAACATATCAAGCTCATTGCCCTCTATTCCTTCGTGTTACAAGCCAAAGCATCCAATGGACAACAACCAAAGCGTTAACGAGGTAGATAGCAGAAGCCACATGGCCGAACAGGTCAGCGTTCTTCTCTTCCTTGCTTTGCTGCTCAGACTCATACTTCAACAGCTGGTCCTCGCTGTCAAATCTTATCTTAACATGGCCGAGGTAAGGCTTGTTGAGGTCTATGCATATCTCCTCAGCAACATCCTGGTGCTTTAGATAATGATAAAACTCATGGGCGATAACATCCGTGTAAAAAAGACCTGGAGCGATGAGCAACGCCAAGAGGAGGGAAAAAACTACCAGCTCAAAAACTTTCTTGAAAGCGCTTCTGCCCTTCTCAACACCCTCTCTTTTCTTAATATCGCCTTGCATCATTATAAAATAAGGACGCTGTAAAAGTTACAGCGCCCTAATCACCTCTTTCCTTGGAATCAAGGAACATCAAACATCCACGGATAGCTCTTCTTAACCTCTATTATGAAATTCTCAACGCTGTAAACTCCGAGCTCGGAGATTATGCTTGTGACAAGCCCAGGACTTACAAGCTCAAAAGCAATATTGCTAATCTTAACACCTTTAGGAGGGTTGGACCAGACCTCTTTCGTCTCCCTCTTCTCCATCTCTTCCTCATACCCCCAAACAGTCATAGGGTCAAACTTCCATGCGTCAGTGCAGACAAGGACAGGAACATCATACTTCCTGGCGACCTCTGCGAAAAGCTCTGAGCCGATCTTATTAGCTATCTTGCCGCTGGAAAGAATAGCATCAGCGCCGATAAGCATTATATCCGCTTTTTTCAAAGCATAGCGGGCAGCAGAATCTACGAACATCGTGACAGGAATCTTTGCAGCAGCTAATTCTATAGCAGTTCTTCTCCCCTGATACATCGGCCTTGTTTCTGTGCAGTAGACCTCAAACTTTTTAGTCTTAAACGCTTCTTTCAAAATGCCAGTAACAGTAGAAGCATGGCAATGGGTAAAGACGATAGAGTCCTCAGGTATTTTCCTAGCGCCAATCTCAGCAATCTTTTTCTGGGCTTCATCAAAATGCCTCAACACCTTATCAGGATTGTTCTTCATATCCTTCAAAGAGAATTTTATAGCATTTCTCAGCGCAGGCTCTGTAGGCCTTAAGCTGATTATCTTCTTAACAGAAGCCGGATCGTGTTTCAGCTTCAAGGCTTGGATACCTGCTCTTGCAACATTAGTAGCACCCTGAATCTTTAAAGATTTTATATCCCTGCATATCTGCCCAAAGTTCATAAAGAAGATAACTTCAAATTTCTATATAAAGTTTTCCAACCCAAAAGTTTTTTAAGCACATTGCCGTAAGAGCTGTACGAGATGAAAATATTCAAATACATTTTAGCTTCGGTAATACTGATAAATGCTGGAAACCTCATAGTAAAATACGGTCTGCAACAATCCACTTTCCAGTTCGGTGATTTGGTGACAAGCTACGTCAACATATTCACGAACCCGTTTATTCTCGTCGGCATGCTAGCTGTAGGCGCAAGCTCAATATTTTGGCTCTCAGCGCTGTCAAGGGCTGATTTAAGTTACGCTTATCCGATGATCAGCATAGGCTACATCATCACTGCAGTAGCAGCATGGGCATTCTTCAAAGAAAACCTCTCGATAATAAGGATGGCGGGGATTTTAATAATATGCTCCGGAGTCTTCTTGATGTCAAAAAGCGAGGCTAAAAAATGAACATTTACTTCATACTCTTTTTCGTAAGCCTCATGATAGGGCTGGCCGGGCAACTACTGCTCAAAAAAGGCATGAACAACGTAGGAGAAGTGACCCTTTTCTCCAAAGGAGCGCGGAACCTTTTCAGAACTCTTTTGAAGATGTTCACCAACAAGGCAGTCATCTGCGGAGTCATGTTATTCGCGTGCAGCACCTTATTATGGCTAGTGATAATATCCGGCTTAGAGCTCAGCTACATCTATCCAATGGTAAGCCTCAACTATGTACTTGCCGCTATAGGCTCAAAAATGGCGTTCAAAGAAGAGATAAGCAAGATGAGATGGCTGAGCATAGGCGTAATAATAATGGGCGTCATTCTTGTATCTTCCAGCTAAAATTGTTACTACTATTAAGTTTCTACAAATCGTAAAGTTTATATACTAAACCTAACATCCTAAACCACAAATAGGCATAAAAAAATGAAGAAACTAAGAAAAGCATCCTGGTTTTTAGGCACAATACTCGCAAGCTACTTAGCGCTCTCCAGCCCAACATACGCCAACGAACAAAAAAACCATGAAAACACACCAAAAAAAGTCGAAACAATCAGCCACCAAGAAAAAGAAAAACCATACCTAGACACGATCTTCACAAAAGACAGAATATCACTACAAACCATTTCTGGACTGTTATACTCACCATGCGGCCTAGGGCCAAAAACACCACAGTTCAACTACGCCCAAACCAACCTAAGACTAGGCTGGATGATAAACAACCCCGCAAAGCTGAGCATACTACCAAGAGGCAACCTAGAGGCCATATCCGAAATATCAAACTCGCTCATACACAAAGGATTTGGAAACTACCTAACCGGCGCAACATTACTGCTCAGATATAACATAGTGCCGGAAAAATCAAAACTCTCACCCTACCTCCAACTCGGAGCAGGAATGGTGTACACCAACGCCCACGAAGACCAAAAACAACAAGCGATAGGCCAAGCGATAGAATTCACACCGCAAGGAAGCATAGGACTACGCTACCTGATAAGCAAAAACTTGTCGATAGACGGAGAACTAATGTTCCACCACATATCAAACGCAAGCCTAGCAAAGAGAAACGAAGGAATCAACGCGCTAGGGGCTTCATAGGATTCACATACTTTTTTGATAAACCAAAAAAATAATCCGACAAAAACTATATATACCCATTAATGCCAAAACAAGAATATGGTACTCGAATCACTCATCACACCACTGGCGGCAGAAAGAAAGCCCTGGGATATGTTCTTCATAGGAATATTCTACTCAACAATAGCCATGTTCCTTGGATTATGGATATTCTACGAGCAATCAAGCCTTGTAATGGTGTTCCTGACATCACTGGCATGCGTCCCATTGATATTCCACGCGATAAGAAGGGAAGAAAAAAATGAAGACCACAAAAAAGAGGTAATACTGCTAAAAGAACACAGCAGAGTGATATGCTTCCTAGTATGCCTTTTCTTCGGATTCATCATAAGCTTCTCATTATGGTACGTATTCCTCCCAGCGCACATGACAGAAACGATGTTCGCAACACAGATACAAACAATATCGGCGATCAACGCCAAGATAAGCGGCTCAGCAGCGACTATAGGGTCATTTGTAGGGATCGGAGCCATAAGAGATTTGACCGGAGAACTGACTAGCGACCAGCTGTTCTGGAAGATACTGGAAAACAACGTGAAAGTACTGATGTTCTGCATATTCTTCTCATTCTTCTACGGCTCAGGAGCGATATTCATACTGACGTGGAACGCAAGCGTCATATCAGCAGCGATAGGCAACTTCGTAAGAACCAACCTAAGCACGGTAACAGGCATAGGCTACTTCAGCATATTCTCAATAGGAGTATTCAGGTACATGACACACGGCGTCTTCGAAATACTGGCCTACTTCATGGGGGCCCTTGCAGGAGGCATAATCTCAGTAGCAGTGATAAGGCACGAGCTGGGAACAAAACAGTTCAAGCACGTGCTGCTGGACTCTGTGGATGTCATACTGCTGGCAACAGGCGTGCTATTCCTAGCGGCATTCGTAGAAGTGTACATCACACCAGCATTGTTCTAAAGATAAATTTATAAAAAGGCAACAAATAAGTATAAGGTATGAAAAAAAAGAAAATACAAGAAAAAAAAGAACCTCTGTTCTCAAAAAAAAGGACTCTAACATACATGATAGGGGGATTCATAATACTCATAATGGTAGCCAGCGCATTAAACATGAATGAAGAAGAAGAGGAAAAATACGACTATCATGGCTTGAAATTCCTAAAATCAGAACAAGGGTTCTGGGTAGCATACAAAGACAACCAGCAAATAACCCTGTCATACAGCCCAGAAGACCTGGAAAGTATAGAAATACCTGAAAACGTCCAGATGATGAGCTACTCGCAAAAGATGTACATAAGCACAGACGACATAAAAACAAACGCAAGAGCGATGGACTACTTCAAAAAAAAGATAGGCATAACAGAGCTGAAACCATACGCATGCACAGAAGACAAGCCAGGATGCGAGGAATTACCAATAAAAACCTGCGAAGACGCAACGCAAGAACAGGCAGTGGTAATATTCAAAAAAGCAGAAGAAACAAAAATAAGCTACAAAGCCAACTGCCTAACGATGGAAGGGGCAAGCGAAAACCTGATAAAAGCCACAGACAAGATATACTTCTCACTGATAGGCATATAAGATGGAAGAAGAACAGAAAGAAACAAAAAAAGAAGAGAAAAAAATAAAGGTCATAGTCTACAGCCTGGTAATAATACTGCTGGCATTCGGATTCTTCGCATTCTTCAGCCAAAAGATAAAGCACGGGACATACCAGTACGCGCATGGAGTGGAAACATTTGATGTACAGCAGATAGGGACAACAAAGGACGGAGGGATAACCTACAGAATAAAAATATTCGTCAACAACGACCCAAACCCGAAGTACGTATACACTAGGCACGAGCCGGCAGAGATGAACGGCCTGAAAATAAACCCTGACGTCAAACAGGACGTAATAACAAAAAAAGAGGCATACGTAGTGATAGACCCTAATGATCAAAGGCTTATGGGAAAAACAACCATAGCTGCGCTGGAAATAGACAAGTTCCTGGACAATTCTTACCTATTCAAGATACCGGTGAAGAGCGCATTCACCAGCAAATACGAAGGCGACAAAGAGCGCATAATAAAAACCTGCAGCGACGCAACAAAAGACACAGCAATAATAATGCTGCAACTAGGGGAAGAGACAGCAATAAAAGACGAAAAAGGATGCGTGATAATAGAAGGACAGACAGAAGACGACCTGATAAAACTGGCAGACGGACTAGTATTCTACCTATTAGGAATGATAGGGTAACATTACAGCTAGAGCTTATTTCTAAGAATATTAAAAGAGCTTATATCTCGTGCAGCAGAAAAAATATTATGACCGCATCCAAAGACTCATGCACCCGGCCTTATTCCATGACACCTTAACATCTTTTTCAATTACCAGGGTAAAGGCTCACCCTAAAAAGCAAGTTTTAAAAAACAATGCACCATCCCACGTTGCAGGATGAAAATACCACTCACATTCGTTACAGAAAAGAACCTAGACCAGAAGATAGAAGCCCTTCTTCAAGAAAGCGAGTCCGTACATGGTTATAATACCTTGGCAGTAGGAAGCTTAGCAGCTTACAGCAAAGAGTTCTTAAAAGGAAAAGTTGAAGATTACGACTCGAATTATAAAAAAGCGCTAAGGCTGACAAAGGGATTAAGCTACACGCTAAAAGACGTGGAAGAGCTGAGCAAAAGGATAGGGCCTGGAGAAGATGAAACTTTAGGCATATACCTCTCAGCAGTTATCAACAGGAAAATCAGGAAAAAAGACGAGGTAGTGCTATCGCCAAACGGGCTGCTGACAGGTTTAGGCATGTACCTTAGAAAAGGGACGGTGATAATAGAAGGGGACACTAGAAACGCTACAGGGCGCTGCATGAAAGGTGGCAAGGTGATAGTGAAGGGCAGCGTAAGAAATGACACCGGAGAATCCATGGAAGACGGGGAGATC
>JAUYDG010000106.1 GCA_030691925.1 Nanobdellota archaeon | reverse complement strand
TTAAGTCACAGATACAGGACATTGCGAGAAACTGCGACCCAAAATTGAACATTTCATTGAAAGAGTTCAACAAAATATTAATCATCGAAGTGCAAGAAGGCGCGGACAAGCCGTACAAATGCGGTGAAGGTTTTTACCTTAGGGTAGGTCCTAATTCTCAGAAGATGACAAGAGACGAGATAATAAACATGTCTGTTAAAGAGGACAAGATAAGGTTTGATGAGCAGATAAATGACGAATTTGTTTACCCGTATGATTTTGACGATGACAAGCTAAACAATTATTTGAGCTTGGCAAACATTTCAAAAACAATACCTGAGGAAAAAATACTGATCGACCTGAACGTTGCTAAGAAAAACAAAACATCAAAGCTCAACAACGCGGGCGTACTGATGTTCGCAAAAAAACCGCAAAAGTTCGTCTCATATTCAATCTTCACATGTGTTTCATTCAAAGACAAAGAAGGGAGCGACATAATAGACAGAAGAGAAATAGAAGGAAGCCTAATTGAGGTTATAGAAGACGTGATGAAATTTGTTGAAAAGAACATAAGGGTAGCCTACAGGTTTACAGGAAAGCTACAAAGAGAAAACGTTTACGAGTACCCTCTTGGAGCGATAAGGGAAGCAGTGATAAATTCCGTAATGCACAGGGATTATTTTGAAAAAGGCCATAACAACCTCTTAAGAATCTTCCCTGATAAGATAACAATAACCAATGTCTGGCTGAAACCGTCTTGGTTTAAAATAGGGAGAGATACCTTCAGAAGGAATAATATCATTGCTGACCTGTTTTTAAGAATACACCTGATTGAGAAAGTAGGCTCAGGCTTTGCCAGGATGGAAGAATTCTGCCAGAATGTCAGGGCACCTGTGTTTAAGCTTGACTTGGATGAGAAATACTTCAGAATAATTTTTTACAAAAGCAAAGATTACTTAGAACTCGCCACCGGAGAAAAGGTCACCGAAAAGGTCACCGAAAACCAGAGGAAAATCTTAGACAGCATCTCCAAAGACAGCTCAGTCACTGTAAAAGAATTATCAAAAATCGCAGGCATATCAGAGAGGAAGATAAAAGAAAACATCGCGAAACTAAAGAAAAAAGGCCTGCTGAAAAGGATTGGTCCTGCAAAAGGCGGGCATTGGAAAGTTATCTTACGCTAAAAATCTTAAAAAAAGGAGGATTGAAGATATGAAAAACAGCCCAAAAAAAGGTGAAAAGAAGAGAACAGAAATCAAAGGACGGTTCTCAGTTTTAACAAGCTTATGGGTTGCTATCACGATCTTCATGCTTAGACTAGACGCAGGAGTGATTGTGAATGGATGAGAAAGAACTTAAGTTTGTGTTACAAGAAGGGGAAGGGCTCAAAATAGAGTTCAAAGAATCTTTTGACCCTAAAAGCTTGGCAAGAGAAATAACCGCCTTTGCTAATTCTTCAGGCGGAAAGATATTCTTAGGAATAAGCGATGACAATAAAATCAAAGGGGTAAGAATAACTAACAAATTAAAATCACAAATTCAAGATATCGCAAGAAACTGTGACCCCCCGGTCAAGATTGGTTTTGATTCAATAGAAATTGAAAAGAAGCCGGTTTTAGTTGTAATCATTCCGGAAGGTGAGAATAAGCCTTACCAATGCTCTTTAGGATTCTACCTCCGACAAGGAAGCAACTCTCAAAAACTAACCAGAGATGAAATCATTGACTTTTCAATCGGTGAAGGGAAAATAAAATTTGATAAGCAGATAAATACAAAATTTGATTTTAAAAAAGATTTCAATGAAAAAAAATTAAATGAGTATCTAAACCTAGCAGGTATAGAGAAGGATTTAGACGTTAATGACATTCTAACCAATTTGGGTGTGGCAATAAGCGAGAAAAACAGATTAATTTTCAATAATGCATGTATCTTATTCTTTGCTAAAAATCCTGGAAAGTTTTTCCCGACTTCAAAAGTGATTTGTGTAAACTACCAAACAAATGAAAAACTGAAGATTCTAGACAGAAAAATCTTTGATGATGGCATTATTGAAAATATCAAAGAAGCGATAGCATATATAAAAAAACATGTTAATGTTGAGTTCGTTATCAAAAAACTTAAAAGAGAAGAAATACCCCAGTATCCTGAAGAGGCTATCAGGGAATGCATTGTTAATGCGGTGATGCACAGGGACTATTTCGATGATTCTGGTGACATTTTAATTGAGGTTTTCCGAAACAAAATAATTATTTCAAATCCTGGTGGGCTGGTTAAGGGCTTAAAGCCAGAAGAATTTGGGAAAGTCAGCAGGACAAGGAATTCTTTAATTGCCGGCTTATTATCGAGAACAGAATACGTAGAAAAGCTGGGGACAGGGATCAATCGAATTAGAAAAGCCCTAAAAGAATCTAATCTTCCCCATCCTAGGTTTGAATATAATCATTCTTTTTTCGTAACTTTATATGATAAAACCGGGATAAGCAGTGAGTTGGTAGAAGGGTTGGTAGAAGGGTTGGTGGAAACGCAGAAGAAAATACTGGATTTAGTCTCAGACAGTCCAAGAATCTCTAAACGAGA
>JAUYDG010000103.1 GCA_030691925.1 Nanobdellota archaeon | reverse complement strand
ACTTGCAACGCTGATGAGCTGAAGGATATAGACTTGATGGACATGTTCATGTTCCATAAGGATAACAAGGCTGTCGGGACTATAGCTTTGACTAGTGTTGACGATACTAGCAAGTACGGTGTTGCTAAGCTTGCTGGCAATAAGATTTTGGAGTTTGTTGAGAAGCCTGCCAAGGAAAATGCGCCTTCTAATTTTATCAATTCTGGCTTGTACATCCTGGAGCCTAAGGTCATCGATTACATTCCTGAAGGTTTTGCCATGCTCGAAAAAGATGTCTTCCCTAAGCTTGCCACGGAGGGAAAGCTTTTCGGCTATCCTTTCTCAGGATATTGGAAGCCTATCGGTACTTTGGAGCAGTACGAAGAGGCTATAAATGATTTGGCAAAAGGAAAGCTTAAGTTATGATTCTTGTTTATGTCACTTGTAAAGATTTAGAGGAAGCCAAGAAGATTTCTAAAGTGTTGCTGGAAAAGAGATTGGCCGCCTGTACGAATTTTTTTCCTGTAAGCAGCATGTACTGGTGGGACAAGTCTGTGAAGCTCGACAGCGAGTTCGCTTTGGTCTTAAAGACTGTCAAGGAAAAGTTTAGAGAAATTGAAAAAGAGATAAAGAAAGTTCATTCTTATGAGCTCCCTTGTATTGTTTCTTTGAATGTAGACGAGGCTAGCAAAGATTTTTTAGAATATATAAAAAAAGAAATAAAGGATTAGACTTTAGGCATTGCTGCCCAAGTTGTTTCGAACATGTCATTTAGCGCTGATGCGAAGTATGGCGTGTTTATCCATATTCCGATGTCGTAAGCGTGGTGGACCTCTTCATCGTTCATTATCATGAACATCAGCTCTTTGTTGTCTACTATGCAGAACCTCGCGTTTATCTTGTCTGATTTTCTTATTTCTATGCTTTTTGGCAGTTCGCTTAGTATTGCTTCTGTTTCTTTGTCGACTGGAGCGGCTATCTTTACTTTGACTCCTTTCTTGCTTATCTTTTCTAGCTCGTCCTTGAATGCTTCCAGTTTTCTTAGCACGCCTTTGTTCGTGGTCACTATTGTTACGCTCTTTTTTGCGTTTTTGACCATGGATTCCAGGTGCTGGTACAGGTTGTGTCTTCCTCTTATCGCTCCTGATAGCTCTGTAGGTTCTACCAGTTCTATTCCCTGCTTGTGCAGCAGGTCTAATTCTTTGATGACTTCTGTCTTTTTCAGGTCGTCTAGCCTTTTTACTTTTTCTTTCGTTTCTTGGTTTAGCAGCGTTTTTACTCTTTCAACTACTTCTTTTGGTTCTACTGCTATGTATTTGATTGGTTTTCCAAGCTTGAGTATTACAAATCCTTTTTTCTCTAGGCTTTCTAGGACATCATAAGCTCTTGACCTCGGGACATCGCCGATGTCAGATAGTTCGCCGGCTGTTGATACGCCTCTTGATAGCAACGCCGTCCATATTCTCACTTCATATAGGTTCAATCCAAAAAATCTTCTCAGGTTGTCTAAAAAATCTTCTTTTACGATCATTGAATGATCCCCTCCTAGGTTTCATCACCCTTTTTTGTTGCCTCGTGATGCGGAATTTTTTTACTCCGAACCAGTGCAAACTCAACACTGTTCAATAGTAAATAACCATTATTTATAAATGTTTTCTTTTTTCTTATTTTAAAGTAGTGATTATTTTATCTTGCTTTTGAATTTTTTCTGTTCCTTGTAGATATGCTCTACGTCGGATAGCGTGTTTGCCTGGCTTGGTTTTTTGTCTTCTGTCCTGAGCCTTAGCACTCTTGGGAACCTTAGTGCGTAGCCTGATTCGTATGTCGGGCTTTTTTGTATCTCCTCGTAGCCTACTTCTACGACTATTGCTGGCTTTATGTCTACGTGCCTTCCTTTCTCGCTTGTGATGTAAGGTTTTAACAGGTTGGTCAGCTGTGTGAATGTCACTCCTTTTTCCTCTTCTTTTTCTTTTATTCCGGTTCCTACCATTCCGCATCTCGAAAACTTGTTGCCTGACCTGCACGCTAGTATGAATGAGCTTAGGGCCCTTGCTCTTTTTCCTTCTCCGTAAGTCGCGCCTGTTATTACAAGGTCTAGCGGCTCTAGTGTAGGTTTTATTTTTACCCATCCTCCGACCTTTCTTCCGGGAGAGTATTCCTTGTTCAGGTTTTTGAGTATCAGGCCTTCTACCCCTGCTTTTAATGCCTGGTCATAAAATTTTTCTAATTCCTTTTCATCGCCTGAAATAATTTTTTCTGTCAGGACTATTCTTCTTTTTATGGGTGTTACGATTTTTTCTATAAGCTTTCTTCGTTCAGACTGGAGTTTTTCCATAACGCTTTCGCCGTTATAGTAAAGGATGTCAAATATGTTTATTTCCACTGGCAGCTCTTTGGCCATCCTCTCTATGCTGTATTTTCTTTTTATCCTTTGGCTGATATCTTGGAATGGCTTATATTTTCCGGTTTTAGGGTCGTAGCCTACCAGCTCTGAGTCTAGGATGAATGAGTCTCCTTTCACGTGTTCTTTTACCAGTTTTACCACTTCTGGGAATTGTTTAGTTACGTTCTCAAGCCTTCGCGTGAATAATGTGACTTTGTCGCCTTTCTTGTGTATGCTGCACCTAAAGCCATCCAGTTTATAGTCTGCCAGCAAGGGTCTGCCTAGCGCTTCTAAGGCTTCGCCTATAGTCTCCAGTTTTATTGCCAGCATAGGGTTTATCGGTGTTCCTACTTCTATGCCTACTTCTGCTACTGATTTTATCCCGTGGAGCTTCAGGTTTTCCGCGACAACTCCCAGGTCATTGCTTAAGTCGTATGCGTGCTGGATGTCGTCTAAGAATTTGTTGTACACCTCTCTTGCTAGCTTTTCATCTTTTGTTTTTATGAACTCGTATTTGTCTAGATTTTTTAGGTCTTCTAAGGATACTATCTCTAAGCAGTTGGTGAAGTGTTTTTCTATTTCTTCTTTGAATTTAGTGTTCATTTCATTTCCGCAGCTCAGGCATTTATCTGCTGCCGGATTTATTTGCTTGCATTTTTCGCATCTGAAGAATATACCTGCTATTTTCGGGTAGAACGCCCATGTTACTGCGTCCCTCATCGTGCCTTCTGCTATTCCTATCCTCAGCTCTTCCAGTATAGTTTTTACCACGTACTTGGCTTCTATCGGTGATGAGTTACTTAGTAATTCTGACACTATCCCTACTTTCCTGTTTACTGTCCCTTCTCCTGTCAGCTCTGGAAGTTTTCTTATGTTACCCACCACTTTTTGTATTGTTAGGTTTTGTGAGCTTAGTTTTGTCTGCTTGTTTGTTTTTGTAAGTTCTTTTGCTACCTCTCCTAAGTCCCCTAGTTTTTTCCATAATTTTTTGATATCGTTTTCTGACACTCCTGTGACGTTTTTGATTACTTTTATCACAAGCATCGAGCTCATCCCTATTTTTCTTTCGTCCCAGGGCGGGAAAACTCTTCCCTGCATGAGGTAGATTATTTCTTTTATGATGTCTTTTTGCGCTTTTTTTAAAAGTTCAGAAAGGATGTAGGTCTTTTCCAGCCTTTTTGTTGTTTTGCCTAGTTCTTCGTAGACTTCTGCCAAGTCTTTGTACAGCATGATTTATTATCTGTGTTTTTATGTTTAAATAGTTTCCTTTCGCAGACAGTAATATTTTTATACCGAAAAGTGTTCTAAATCATCTGATGGACATCAAGGATGTAGTGGTGAACAGGAGGAGCATAAGGAATTACCTGCCTGATAAGCCTGTATCTCAGGATGATATCGCCATGATTCTTGATCTTGCCAGGTTTGCCCCTTCTTCTGGTAATCTGCAGAATTGGAAAGTAATCTTAGTTTCTGATGCCGAAAAAAAATCTGAGCTTGCCACTGCTGCTTTGAAGCAGAAATGGATTACCACTGCTCCTGTGCTGCTGGTTGTTTGCAATAATGTTTCTGATGCCAAAAGGCTGTACAAGGAGAGAGGAGAATCTCTTTATTCTGTCCAGAATGTTGCTGCTTTTGTGCAAAACCTCCTTTTGTTGGCCCATAGCATGGGTTTAGCCACCTGCTGGGTTGGCGCCTTTGATCCTGATGCAGTTAAGAGGGTACTGAGGATTCCTGATGGTGTCGAGCCTGAGGCGATTGTTGCTTTGGGCTATGCTGCTGAGGAGATTGAGCCTCCTTCCAGGAAGAGTGTTGATCAGTTCGTTTTTTTTGAGAGCTGGGGTAATTTTGAGAAGGGTTTCGGCACTTTTCCTTTAGAAAAGCATAAGGGCAAGGTTGAAGAGGTTGGCAAGCAGGGTAAGAGTTTTTTCAGTAGGCTTTTTTCTAAATGATCAAAGATTAGATTATTTCAGTTTCGAATGCCATTAGAAGGTCGTATATCAAAGGGCTTAGGTCTTTTTCTTCTTCACTTTTGTATGCTTCTTGTTCGAGTATTTTTTTGGCTGTTATTTCAAGCGCAGGGCTTATCTTTTGGCCTTCATAAATCTCTGTGTTTCTTAGTGCACCGTAACGCCAGACGTTGTCTACGCGTATTTTATCGTTGTGTTTGCTTCCGTTTATTACTATTTCATCATATCGAGTACTAGCAATTTCACCTTCATATGGCACTAAGATTTCATGCGTTACTTTTACTCTTATAGTATCGTCTGTGTTTTCCAGCGTTTTTATCAATAAGACTGTTAAGTCTTTGTATACTGCCTGTTTATGGGATATAACTTGCTGTTCTTCATCTTTGTTGTCTGGTGTTTGTGCAATTGATGGTGTTCCTAGCCCTAATAGAAGTCCTAATCCCAGGGTCGCTATTCCTGTTTTCAGTGTTTTTTTCATTTTTTTTATGATTATTAAAACCCTGGGAAGATGCCGAAGCACCTTCCTGGGGAAAAAAGAGGTGATTACTATATACTATGAAGTAACTAGTATATAAACCTTTCGTTTTTTAACTACTTTTAAGTGGTGTCAAATACAGCTCATGGTTAGGACATCCTCGACAAAAAAATAAACCCCGATAGTGTTGTCAGCTCTTAAAATCTTCAAAAGTACATGCCTGACAGTAAAGCCAAGGCCAGAACAGTAGCATGATTTATAAAGCAACCCGCAATAACCCGAAGCATGCCAGACTACAGTATCCAATTCACAAGCCATGATGTACTAGAAAAGTTCCTAGACCTAAGAGACTTAAAAGGTAAACAGAAAAAGAAGGCATTGGTTATGCTAGAGCACGAGCTTATAGGCTGCCTCGCAAGCGCCATATCCTCAGCTTACATTTTCAGGAACAATGATGAAATGCTCTTTGGCAAACAGCCAAGCCTGCATCAGAAAGCCTACGTCGACAACCTAATCTCTTCAGGGAATCTCATGATAACGCATCTCGAAGACCTGGTTGAGCTGTGCAGTAAAAAATTCGACAAGACAAAAATCGTAAGCCAGATAAAAAGATCATCCGAAAGCCTTGTTGACATCATGTGCTCCCTGCCACAATACCTCCCAGCATCCAAGCAAGTATCACAGCTTGGCAACATATCAGAAATCCGCCTGGAAGAGCTAGAAAAGATGGACCTGCATCTCTCAATGACATTCTACACCTACAACCTTGAATTCGCGAAACAACATATGAAAGATACGTACAACCTAAAGAAAGACGTAAACATGCTCTGGATTTCACAATCCTCGCAGAAAGAGACAAAACACCCAATCAAGATGGGAAAGCCTGATGTCCTAGCGATAGAAACAAAAGCAGACTACCTGAAAAACGCTGTGATGCCGCTCGTCAAAAACATTGCACAGCACGCATACAACCCGAAGAATGACATTTACGGAAGGCTGAACGACAAAGATAATCCGATGAATAAGAGATTCATAATATCATCCGAGGCCAACGAACAAAAAAAAGAAATAGTCATAACAGTACAAGACAATGGCTTTGGCATAAAGCCTGAAATCGAGAGAAAGCTCTTCAAAGAAGAAGTGTCCACAAAAAAGGATAGCATAACCCAACACGGGATAGGGCTGCAGGGCGTAAAGCAGTTCGTAGAATCCAAAGGCGGGAAAGTATGGGCAGAGACAGAGCTCGGGAGAGGGACATCGTTCAAATTCACGATACCTTACGATGAGCGAGACCATTTCATATACGAGCAGTAGAAGACCAACGCTTCTTATACACCTACTGTGAACAACAGCGCATCTGACAGGCGAATCGAAACAAAAAGATTCCAAAATCTTTATAAACATGCGATAGCAGAACTCTGGTAAGCAATGGCGGTAATAGTTTAGTGGTAGAATTGGGGACTGTGGATCCCTCGATGTGGGTTCGATTCCCACTTACCGCCCTTCAAAACTTGTAAGAGGTAAAAGAATGAATACACAACAAATCGAAGCTGCGATAAGGTCTTCGAAAGAGAGATGCTTGTTCGCTGAAGAGGTTGCAGTGGGCATTTCGGTCAGAAGCGTAGCGATTAACAAAAAAGGGGACAGGGTTAGGAAAGAAGGTACCATCAAGCTGTTTTTCCTGGATGCTGCTACTCAAAAAGTAGTTTCTGAAATAGCCTTGACTTCTATAACCGCAAAGGCGTTGGCAGATGCCTTGTCTAAGAACGTTTCAAACCTGGAAAAGGATTTGGCAGACAACAAGCCTAAAAAGCAGATCATCATTGCTAAGCCGCACTATACAGGATAGTTCTTTTAAGAATAAAAAGGTTAAAAACCCTGGCTTCTTAGTACTTTGGTGAAAAAGTCAACGTTGGATAGCCAGAAGAACACATACAGTACAGTCATTGTAAAAAACATGCCTACTGCTAAAAGTGCAATCTTAGCGTAAAAGCTTCTCTTATGCCATTTTGCCAAGTTTTTCGTCGCTTCAAGCTGTTCCATCTGGAGCTTTTCACTGTAAGAAATCTTGTATTTAGTCCCATCCTCTTCTTTCCATTCCATTGGTTCTTTCAAGATCACCATCTTAACTTTCTTTAATTAAATCCTAGTTTATAA
>JAUYDG010000096.1 GCA_030691925.1 Nanobdellota archaeon | reverse complement strand
GAATGATTTTGGCAGGGAGAATTTTACGCCTGACAAGCCTGCAGAGTTCCTGGTTGTAGACCCTAATAAGGAGATTGTTGAGCTTAGGGATGACATTTACAACAAGTTGAAAGAGAAGGTTAAAAGCGGTGAAGTTGACATCGGCTTGAATATGATTTCTGGCACTGGCAAGGAGCATATGGCCTTGGTTGCTGCTGTTCTTAAGCTGGGTATTGGTATAAGGCTTGTTGCTCTCACCAAGAATGGTGTGGAAGAAGTTTGAAAAGGCTTATATATCCCTTAATTCCAATCTGTTTGCTATGGAAAAGGTAGAAAACCAGCCGTGTCCGGTCTGCAACAAAAAAACTTTGACGCTTACTCAGGAAGAGACTGATATCCCTTACTTTGGCAAGACTTTTATTTTTTCTATGAGCTGTTCCAGCTGTGATTATCACAAGTCTGATGTTGAGGCTGCTGAGCAGAAAGAGCCTGTGAGGATAACCTTTACGGTGGAGAACCAGAAGGACTTGAACGTGAGGGTTGTTAGGAGCTCTGAAGCTACGATTAAGGTTCCTCAGATGAGGATGGATGTCAGGCCTGGTCCTGCTTCTAATGGTGAGATAACCAATGTCGAGGGTGTTTTGAACAAGTTTGAGAAGGTTATAGAGGATGAGAAGGAAGATGCTGAGGATGAGGCTGTTAAGAAGCATGCTAAGAATCTTTTGAAAAAGCTGAGGAAGGTCAAGTGGGGTGACATCCCGCTGAAGATAGTGATCGAGGACCCTAGCGGTAATTCTGCTATTATTTCTGATAAGGCTGTCGTTGAGAAGCTGAAAGTCAAAGGCTGATTCTTTTCAGGACTATTTTCTGCAGTATGCACTCCTTGTTTTTGTTACAAGGCCTTTCATTGAATCTTAGTTCAGGAGCATAGCCCTTTTTTGATATGTCCAGCGGGCAGATTATTTTTTTCCCGTCCGGGAATACGTTTCCGAACCTGCATCTATTGACGGTGAGTGATTTATTTTTTGTAGTGATTACTCCTCTTCTCGCTATGTGTATTTTTCGTATGCCTCCTTTGTAATTATTGATGAAGTCCTGGACAGTTTTGAAGTATTTTTTTAACGGCAGTGTTTCTTTTGTGTCTTCCCAGTAATTTTGCGTTGCTGTTATGTCTCTTATGCTTGAGATGTAGAATCCTTTGCAGTTGAACCTTTCTTCGGCCATTTTCGCGACTTTCATAAGCTCTTGGACATTGTCTTTTCTTAGCATGTAGACTATCGTTACTGGGAAGTTAACGGACGGTACGTCTTCTAGTGGTTTTTCGCTTAGTTCTGCGCCGTAGACGCCTATTCTTATTGTAGTTTTTGATAAGTCTGCATGTTCCAGCATTTTTATGTTATAGCCGTTTGTGTATATCGTGGTTTTCAGCCCTAGTTTTGTGTTGAGTGTTATTATTTTGTTCAAGTTTTTGTGAAGTGTTGGCTCTCCGCCGAGAAGTATTATTTTATCAATCTTACTTTTATATGTTGATATGAGCTGCTGGTATCTTTTGAATGGCAGTTCTTCTTTTCCCAATCTGTGGGCGTAGAAGCAGGCCTTGCATCTCATGTTGCATTTGTTTGTTATGAACACCTGCAGCGTATTCACGGGCTTTGGGCTTAGTTCTTCCCATTTTTTTGTGTCGTATTTTAGTGTTCTCAAAAGCATCACCCCTTATTTAAGAGGATATCTGTGTTAGGAGTGATAAAATTAGGGTTGATTAGAAATTAAACCTTTTAGTTGATTTTACTTAACCTGTTTAGTTTAGAATATAAAACTTTAAAAGCGGGTTTGTAAAGCTAAAGCTCATGACCTTAAACTTAACCCTGCCCCAGATCGGAGGTAAAGCTACGACTAAAGATTATGTTATCTCTATTCTTGGCTATGACTGGCCGTTGACGATAAAAAAAGTGTACAATCTTGTGAAAAAAAGGTATGGCCACAACGTAACTTACCAGGCAGTTTTCAAGGCTGTCAGCGAGCTTCACAGCAAAGGTGTTATAGAGAAAAAAGATGAGGGTTATCAGATCAACCTTAAATGGCTGAAGCATTTGCATAACTATACCGAGTTTATCGAAACCAACTATTATACTAAAAACAGGCTTAAGCTTATCGAGGGCATCAAAGATGCGAGAAAAGAGGGCAACATCAATGTTCTTACTTTCGAAACGTTCTTTGACGTGGAAAAGTACCTTTACTACCTTCAGAAGCAGTACGTGTTAAGCTCCAAGGGCAAGGAGATCATATGCGTGCATCATGCCCATGAGTGGAGGCCGTTGTTTTATCTTAGGGCGGAATACAACTGGATAAGGAAGGTTAAAGAGCTGGGCCATAGGACTTACATATTATGCGCCGGCAATACGGCGATAGACCGCTGGTGCGCTAGTTTCTACAAGTCCATCGGCTGTAATGTCAGGCTTGGTGCCAACTGCGCTTCTACGTGCGAGCTTATCGTTTTTGGCGATGTGATAATCCAGGTTTATCTCCCAAGCGAGATTAAAAAAAGCATAAGCGAGCAGTTTTCGAGGCTAAAAGACATGGGAAAGATAGGCCAGAGGACATTGATAGAGAGCATCTTTGAAAAGAAAACGGACATAAAGGTGATAATAAACAAGGATTCTGAGCTTGCAGAGCAGATTAAGAAAGAAACTCTAGGATTTTTTTCCAAGCAATAAAACTTTTAAATTAGAGTTTATCACTTCTTCTTTATGAGAACATTGTTCATAGATGCTAAAAGCGGACTCGACATAACAAAGGTATTGAAAAAAGTTAAGGTCAAGGGCAAAGTAGGTATCATTACGACTATCCAGCATGCCCATAAGATCAATGATGCTATAAATGTCATTCCTGATGCTGTTATCGGCGGTGTTG
>JAUYDG010000120.1 GCA_030691925.1 Nanobdellota archaeon | reverse complement strand
TTTGAACCTGCTTTTCTTGAGCCACACGACTGTGCAGTCTACTGTACTTTCATCGCAGTCTCCTTTGTCTTCCCAGAATTGGAATCCTCTAGGGACTGTTGATATCTGTTCGGTTATCGGCGATTCGTAAATATCATTATGCAGGCATTGCGCTTCTGTCATCCCGCTTACTTTCCCTTGCGCGCATACTTCTTCTCTGAAGTCCCTGCATGATTCTATTATCTCTTGTCCGTTTACGCACATGTGCCTGTAGTGCCTTGTTCCCGGCCTGTCCATGTAATCTCCTGTTCCTGATTCGTATACGCACCAGCTCTCGCCGTTTTTCCTGACGCCGCCCATGTTAGGGTCGTGCACGTTTTTCTCGTCAGAATAAGTGCTTTCGCAGTTTGTGCTTCCGCATGTGTAATCGTCTCCGGATTTTTTGCAGATGGTTCCCTTTGAGTAGTCGCAGTCTTCTGCTACGTCTTCCAGGTTGCCGCAGCTGTCAAGCCAGTAAACATCGTCATCGCGGCATTCTTTTTTATTATGTTTTAAGCATCCGCATAGTGCTATGTCGCTGCAGTATTGCTGGTTGTAGAAGCTTCCTCTTGCTGTGTCGCATGCTTCTCTCGTCTCGTATGCGCAGCTCTTGTCTAGGTTTACGCAGCACCCTTTTTCTTTTGCCCTGCATACGTTTTGGCATTCGGTCTCTGTTGCTATGTCCGAGCTGAAGTCTAATTCTAATTCTGAGTATTGCGCTGTTTGTATCGCGCAGCTTTGTTCTGTTGCCATGAAGCATTGTGAGCCTATGGTGCAGCATCCTAGCCTGCATGATCCTACGCTGTTGCAGGTGACATCTTTGTACCACTCTCCTCCATCTGTGCTCAGGCATTTTGATTGAGGAACGTTCCTATAGCATAGCCCTTCATCTAAGTCATAGCAGCATCCTAGCTGGCAGAAGCTTGTCTGCTCGCAGCTTACAGAGGCGTATTGCTTTGCCGGGTCGCAGTTGCTACTGTCACCGTAGAAGCAGTATTGTTCATTCAGGGTTTTTTCGCAGCACGTATTTGTTGCTGCTTCCGCCGGCTTTAAGGCATAAGAGAATGAGACAACAGCTATTATTAGGGTAAGGATTTGGAATATGGCTTTCTCTCTCAAGAACCCTCTTTTCATATCTTTATTTTTAATCAGTTATAGTATAAAAAAGTTTTTCTAACTGGCAATAAGGCGTATAATGACTCGGTAGTGGTTAAAATCAAAAGTTTTATAAAGAAACTTGGAATCAATTGCTCTAAGATGGCTGACCCAATTGATATCTCCAAATATGAAGTGCCTTCGGAGAAGCTTACCTGGAAAGCTGATGTTAAAGATTTCAAGTTTAATACTACTGCTGAGATAGAGCCTCCTAAGGAGCCTATTGATATTGTTAAGGGCCAGGACTCTGCTAAGCAGACTATTCTGAGGGCTATAGAGTCAAAGAGGAACGTGCTCTTGCTAGGTCCTGCTGGCTGTGGAAAATCATTGCTTGCTAAGACTGTTGCTGAGCAGTATTCTAAAAAGAGGTCGGAAAATATCCGGCTTTACGACCAGGTTTTGGTTCACAATTTTCAAGACCATTATTCTCCTGAGGTTTTGGCGCTTCCAACGCCTCTCGGCAGCCAGTTCAAGACTGATTTGAGGATAATTATGAAGGGCCTTCCTGACGCGATAAGGAACGGCTGGATGATTAATTCAAAGCAGGACATCACGAAGATACCTGTTACCCATACTAGAAATTCTTTTTTCTATACCGAGTCTTACTCGACAACTGTAGGCAACCTGATTAAGAATGCTGAGAAGTATGGTGGCTATAAGCTTGTCAAGGATTATAAGGAAGTGCTGGATAAAGAAGCCATCATATTGAATGCTCCTATATTAGAGCTTGACGGCCAAGCATATTCCTTGAAAGAGATTTTTCCTGCGCTCTCTAAGGGTGCTCCGCGTGATTTAAGAGGCTTGTTCAGCCTTGAGTCGATAATCAATAAGTATACTGATCAGCCTAAGGTTATGAAGTTTTTTGAGCAGCTGGTCAAGGATACTGGGGAAAACTTGGACGTGTTCAAGGTTTCTTTCTTCGACAACTATACCGGCCAAAATCCTATGATGAAGAATGCTACGCAGGAGAAATACACTGCTAACCTCATCGTTGACAATTCCGAAACTACGGGCTTGCCTGTGCAGTATATCGAAAACCCGACGATACAAAACCTTATGGGAGAAGCTGGGCACGACGCCCTAAACATGACACCCCCTCATACGAGGTGCCAGGCAGGTAAGCTCCACAAGGCTAATGGCGGCATAATAATCATAGACGAGCTCATCACGATCCTGCAAAACCAGTTTATGAGGAATTATCTGCTGACAGTATTGCAGGAAAAGAAAGGAAGAATCGGCGGAGGCCATGGGCTTTCTAATGGGGGGACTTCTGCAGGCATAGAGACGCAGCCTGTCGAGGCAGACTGCATCGTTATCGGTTGCGCAAACGAGGACCTGCTTCAGATACTTACGCCTAAGATTGCAAGAAGGTTCCAGTACAAAGTCACTTTAGACGCCACAATGGATAATACTTTGGAGAACAGGCTCGGGTATGCCGAGTTTGTTAAGTTCAAGATTGATGAGTATAATTCTGATCCGAAGAATAAGGATAAGCTTCCTCATGCTGCTCCTGGTGCACTAGCTGCGCTTGTTGAGCGGGGCATCAGGATGTCGCAAAGCCATAGCCATGGCAAGAATAAGCTTACCAACATCTTGGACCCCATAGGCCAGTTGGTTACTACTGCTGGCTTGATAGCTAATGAGCAGAAAAAGGATGTTATTGAAAAGGTGCATATAGACGAGGCTGTTAAAGAGTCCAGGAAGGTTAACTCCCAGATGGAAGATGACAAGATGGCATATATAGATAAGGATTTCATACAGATAAAGACTGAAGGCTTGGAGGTTGGCTCTGTCAACGGCTTGGCAGTTTCCCAGGATGAGTTCGGACTTGTATCTTTCGGTTACCCCATGAAGATTAAGGCTTCTGTTTCTGAAGGCCAAAGCCTATGCATAGAGTACATAGATGCAGATTCTAATCTTGGGGGGGACTTTTACAAGAAGGCGAATAAGATCGTTGAGGCTTTCCTGAAGCAGAAGTTTTCCAAGAGGAAGATGAGCAGCTGTTCAGCTACTGTCAGCTTTAAGCAGAACTATTCAAAAGTGGATGGTGACAGCGCTTCTATCGCCCATACTGTTGCTTTGCTCTCAAAGCTTTCCGGAATACCTGCAGACCAGGGCTATGCTATGACCGGCTCTATGGATGAGGATGGAAATGTGCAGCCCATCGGCGGGGTTAATGAGAAGATAGAAGGTTTTTATAAGGTATGCAAGAAAAAAGGCCTTACCGGCAATAACGGGACCATAATACCTGAGTCAAACGTGCATGACTTGATGCTGGGCGATGACGTTGTTAAAGACGGTGATAAGTTCAAGATTTACAGTGTCAGAAGCATAGATGATGTTGTGCGCATAGTCATGCACTCGGATATGGAGACTGTTGAGAAGCGTGTGCATGAAAAGCTGGATGCTTATGCTAAAAACATAGGGGGCAAAAATGCCTGATCTTTTCAAAAAAGCACCGAAACAGTTGCGCATCGAAGGCATCGAAGGCGTTGAAATTAAAAAGAAGTTTGCAACAGCTAAGGTGATTAAATGGGGCATTATTATTTGGATTTTCTACAACGTTCAAACTTGCATGTATACTCAGCCTTCCCAGAATAAAAAAGGCGAAGTGAAGGTTGTGCCTCCTCAGACCATCGAGCAGGTGCTGCCCTCTAGCCTAAAGCATTATGACTCTTCCCAGATTAGCTTCAAGAAAAGTTTCCTTTCCCAGGATAAGGAAGTTTACAGGAACGGCGTGCTACTTGGCGTAGCGGGAGAAGCTTACGTCCTGGCTGACAAGGATGGCGTTGTCACCGGTTATTTGAATAGCGACGGCTTGTACAATGCTCTCGGCCAATGTACCGGCAGCGTTTACAAGGGTGATGTTTTTGACTTGAACGGCAGTAAGCTGGGAAGCCTTAAGGGCAAGGGCACTAATCTGGAAAGCATAATTAGTAATGATAAGGAGATTATGAAAGTGAATGGCACTTCTTATGTTATAATATCTAAGAACCCTTCTCAGCAGTATAGCTTGATAGGTGTTCTTGATAATTACCAAGAAAAATAAGAAAAAAATTCTTAGTCGTTGTCCACTCTTGGCGCCAGTATGAAGCTTAGCATCAGCCTGTCCATTATCTTGTAGTCTGCCCTTAAAGGGTATTCTTTTCCGAAGTTCAGCACCACTGTTTCTGCCAGCTTTGACCCTTTTACTATTTTTTTCAGGTACTCTATGCTGTATTTTGCTGATACCTTGTCCTTTGTTGTTATCACGGTATTATCGTTTTTTGGCAATTCTACCCTGGCTGTGTTGAATCTTCCTTCTGATTGTATGGTAAGCTTGCTGGCTTCTGCCATAAGCGCTACTGATTCTGCTACTATGTCCATGTCGTCTATCGCTTCTGTCAGTGCTATTGATAGCATCTCTACTTTTGTGTCGAATTTCAGTTCAGGTATTTTTTGCTCTGATTCATCCGCGTCTATGAGGCTTAGGCTGAATGTCCTTGTGCTTTCCCCTCTTAGTGTTATCTTGAGCTTGTTTTCAACCAGCTCTATTGTTACTGTGTCTGATGGTTTCGCCCTTTTCAGCACTTGGTTCAGGTTGTCGAGATTTACTGCTACGTCCTCACTTTCTTTTACGTCGTACTCTACGAAGGCGCTTGACAATAGTTTGAATACTACCATCGCCACGTTTGCCGGGTCCATCGCTACTATTTCTATCTTGTCTTTGTCTATCTTGAACGTTACCTCATTCACTAGTTCGGAGATTATTGATATGCTGTCTTTCAACAGCCTTGGTTCTGCTAGTACGAGTTTCATTTTAGAAGAATGCTTGGTTTATTCCTTTTTATTGTTTTTGGTGGCAAAGAATAATATTAGAAGAACCGTCTTGACAGCATGTAAGCATCATATAACAGGTAGAATCCGAAGAAGACTAAGAGCCCTTCCAAGACTGTTACCGGTATGCTTAGCGTCGCTATGAACGGCAACTGCTTGTTTAGCATTCCTGTGTCGATCAGCAGTGGCGCCGCTCCTACGATAAACAGCAGTATTCCCCCGATTATCGATGTCCCTTTTATCATCCCTGTTAGCGGGTTTTTGATTTGGAAGCCGTCGTACAGCAAGAGCAGGCCTCCTATTAGTAGCATTATTTTTACGATGAACGGTGAGAACAGCTGGGGCATTGCCGTTGAGATGTTTAGTTTGAGGAGAGGTATGCCTCCTACGGCTATGCATATTATTCCGATTAGAACGCTTAAGGTCGCTCTGCCCTTGGTCATTCCTGGATAAAACATTCTTTCACTCTCTTTTGGTTATAATCTTAAGGTGTTTTTTTATTATAAAAGTTTCGCTTTAAGTGTTCGATCTCCATCTATGCTTGCATTTGGTGCATTCCAGGAACCTTGTTTCTGCTTCGTCCCCTGCCCTGGTTTGTACGGTCCAGTAGTATGCTTCCTTGTTTTTGCATTTCGGGCATTCTTCGTCTGTTTTTGGCAGCAGCTCTAATTTTTTGTCCACCACTTCTATTCCTCTTCCTGCCGGTACTTTTTCTTTTAGCGACGTTACTGACGGTTTTTGTTTTGTCCTGTAGCCGCAGTCGCATGCCAGCGATTTTCTTTTTTTTCCTTGCTTAGGGACCATGAGTGCGCCGCATTTCGGGCAAAATTCCATTTTTAAAGCCTCCTTTGTTTTATCCTCCGATGAGGAATTTTACTGCTTCTGTGAATATTATTTTAACCCAGCCGAGGTAGGGTATTCTTAGCACGGCCTTGCCTAAAAACTTGTCGTCTGGTATTTTTTCCCTGTCCGGTATTGTGTTGTGGTCTCCTTTTGTTTGGAAGTATGTTGTATCTTCTGTTTGTTCTGTTGATGTTACCCTGTGTATTATTGGCGGGTAGTCTGGGTGTGATTCGTAGACTATTACGTATCCTGTTTTTATGTTTTCTGGTTCTGAGCCGAATAGCACCATTATGTCGCCTTGGTTGAAGCCGTTATGGAATGGGAAGTCTTGGAATTGTTCTTTTGTGAAGCCTTGCTGCGTGTACCAGCCTTGGTTGCTTTCCCACCATTTGTCAAAGTTTTCTTGGTTATGCGTCATGCTTCCTGATACTACAGCAACTACTGGGTAGTCTGTGCTGAATAGCAGGCCTAGTCCGGGATAGATTACGAATTTGACCAGTACAAATGCTAGGACTATATTTACAAGCCAGGACGCTATGCTGTCGTCTTCCCAGATGAAGTGCCATGCTTTTCTGATGAGGCTTTTTCGTTTTTTCATTAAAGTTGGCAAGGATACCCCCTCAGCTTGCTGTGGGGAGGAATTGCCTTTTCACCTCTTGAAGTTTTAGGATTGTGTGTTCCAAAAATGTTTCGGAATTTTTTTCTTTCCGTCGGAAATTTTGTGGGAGAGGGGGTACTGGACAACGCGACAAGTGTGCGCGCCAAGTTTATAAAGGACAACTGTTTTTTGTTTTTGTTATGAAGAGTTTTGTTACTATAAAGCTTAAGGTTCGTCAAAGGAAGGAAGTTCTTGAAACGATGAGACAGTATTCTAGGGCTGTTTCTTATATTGCTGACAAAGGTTTCAAAGCCGGGATATTTAACAGGTATGAGTTGCATCATCTTTGTTATTATAAAACTAAGAAGAGGTTTGGGCTTCCTTCCCAGTTTGTGATTAATGCTAACAGGGTAGCTTCTCAGACTCTTAAAAGTGTAAAAACTAATAGAGGGGGCAAACCGGTCTTTAAAGAGTTTCTTCCTTTGCCTTTCGACAAAAGAACTTTCTCTTTTTCTTCTGATAAGATAAGGGTTACTACGATTAAGGGAAGGATTGACATTCCTGTTGAAGTTCCTGAGTGTTATTGGAAGTATTTGGATTGGAGCCCTCAAACAGCTCAGATTATAAAAACTAAAAAAGGATTGTTTATCCATATCACATTTTCCAGAAATGTTAATGCTTGTGTTTCTGATGGGAAAGTTGTTGGTGTTGATATCGGGATAAATCACGTTGCCGTAACAAGCAACAAGCAGTTTTTCAGTGGGAGCAAGATTAAATCTTGTATGGTCAAGTTTAAGCGTTTGAGGAGTAAGCTCCAAGCTAAAGGCACTCGAAGCTCCAAGAGGCTTCTTAAGAAGCTGTCTGGAAGGGAGAGACGTTTCAAGGCTTGGGCCAACCACAACGTCAGCAAAAGAATAGTTGACAGTTGCAGAGCAGGAGACACTATCGTAATGGAGGATATCAAAGGTATAAGAAGGAATAAAGGAAGAAGGATTAACTTCTGGTTGCATGGATGGAACTTTTACCAACTGCAAAGTTTTATCAGCTACAAGGCGGTCGAGAAAGGAGTAAGAATTATCAAAATCAATCCTTATCTGACTTCCCAGACTTGTTCCAAGTG
>JAUYDG010000104.1 GCA_030691925.1 Nanobdellota archaeon | reverse complement strand
AAAAACATCAAAAAAACAAAATATTTAACAGTCAAAGAGATATCAAAAAATCTGGGCTGGAAAGAATGAAAGACACAGTACACGCATCAGGAAAAAGGAAACATGCCATAGCAAGAGCGACACTAAAGCCTGGAAAGGGCATAGTAAGGATAAACAGCCAAAAACTAGAACATTACAATCCTCTGATAGCAAGATCAAAAATAATGGAAGCCCTGCAGCTGGCAGGAGACGTATCAAAAAAAGTAAACGTAAACGTCACCGTCTTCGGCGGAGGATGGCAGGCGCAAGCAGAAGCCTCAAGGCTGGCAATAGCCAAAAGCTTAGTAGCGTTTACGAAAAGCAAGGAACTGAAAAAAACATACCTGGATTATGACAAGCACCTAATAGTGGCCGATGTACGAAGAGGGGAAAGTCATAAACCGAACGATTCCAAACCAAGAAAAGCCCGCCAAAAATCGTATAGATAAAGGAACCAAAACCATGATCATACCAATCAGATGCTTTTGTTGCGGCAAACCAGTAGCACACTTATACGAAGAGTATTGCGAAAGAATAGCCAAAGGCGAAGATTCCAAGAAAGTACTAGACGACTTAGGCTTGAAAAGGTACTGCTGCAGAGCGTTGTTCTTAGGGCACGTAGACCTCATAGACACGATAGCCCAGTTCAAGAAAGGCTAAACATCTCATTTTTATCACTTTTAAAAAATTCGGGGGTTATAACATGAAAGGAATAAAAAACGCATTAGCTATCGGAACATCTTTGCTTTTCTTGACAGCATCAGGCTGCATGACTAATCCAGGAAAGATTGATGGAAAAGCTGAATTAACTGATTATCTCGGCATCCCTCAAGAGATAAATTACAATGAACAAGTGAAGGCATATGACAACTATGTCGAGATGGAACAGCTTATACGCAAATCAGTCAAACGAACAACACAATATTCTGATTACAACAAGGATGGCGAAGTCGACACTTACTATGTTGAAGACAGTGTAATAGGCCATACAGACGGAAAAATTGTTGTTTACATCGCTAGCAAGAAAGTCTGGGAAAACAATTCTCTTCAGGGCACTATCATCAAGTATACTGACAAAGAACTCCAGGACATAATAAACAAGGACTATGAAACACTAAGGCAGAAAGGCGTTAGGGAAAGCGGAGAAATATCCAGCAGCATAAAAGTAGAATAAGCTAGATGATTTCTAAATCCTTAGGAAGGGTAGTCAGCTTTTTATAACCATTCTTAGTAACTACAATTAAGTCCTCTATCCTCACGCCGCCAAAATCTTCAACATAAATCCCTGGCTCAACAGTAACAACCATCCCTTCTTCAAAGATGCCTTTAGAAACTGAAGAAACTGAAGAAACTGAAGGAGACTCATGAATCTGCAAACCTACACCATGGCCTAAACCGTGAACCAGTTCATAACCCTTTGACTTGAAATATTCCTCAACAACCTTGGCAGGCTTGCTGAGCTTAACGCCAGGCTTTATAGCATCCAAGGCCAAGCCCTGAGCCTCTTTAACGGTATTGTAAATCTTAACAGCCTTATCAGGCAACTTACCGATGCCATAAGTTACAGTTTGATCAGACCGATAGCCGTTATAAACGCAACCAAAATCTATAAGCAACAGATCACCTTCCCTGATTTTCTTACTGCTTGGACTGCCATGGACCAGCGCAGAGTTCTTGCCTGAAAGGAATATCGTATCAAAAGCCAAGCCATTACTACCGTTGTCTGTTGCAAGCTTCTCAAAATATTTAGCAAGATCTATCTCCCTGGCGCCAGGCTTTATTTTCTTCTTAACCTCTAAAAGAGCCTCTTCAGAAATATTAACCGCCTTCTTTATCAGCCTCAGCTCTTCTTCATCCTTAACTGCGCGCAAGGAAGATATGTACCTAGAGACAGGGTAAAGCCTTTTTTTCCTGAAATACTTCCTCAAAAGCCTGTACTGAGAATATGTCAAAATGTTATCCTCAAAACCTATCCTTTTGATGCGCTTGCCCTCCAGCGCCCCAGCTATCTCCTTAAAAGCATCCCTTTTGTAAACTTTTATTTTAAAATGCTCCACTTCTTCCTTTGACTGGGTTACATACCTGCCGTCAGTAAAAAAAAGATTATCGTTCATAGTCAAAATAATCTGCGCATTGCTGCCCGTGAAATTAGACAAGTATCTTATGTTATGCATATCCGTTACTAATATAGCATCCAAGCCCCTTTCATCCATAATCTTTCTTACCTTTTTTATGCGCGACATCATTAAAATAATAAGATAAGCACGTTTTTAAAAATATCTATTTATCCCAACAAAATTTTAATATCATCTAATAGTATAATAACCTATGAGAGACGACCAATGGCTGGCTGAAAGGCTGAACCAGATATGGCAGACGCTATTCCCGGATATTGAGAGAAAAAACAACGTCCTGATAAGGTTCAAAGGCGAGTGGAAAAACAAGTTCGGTCACATAAAAAGGATGAAAAACCAGGACACAGAAATAGTGATAAACAGCCTTTTCAAAAACGAGCTAGTCCCTGAGTATATCATAGACACGACGATAGCGCATGAGCTCATCCATTACAGCCACGGATTCCAAAGCCCGCTGCCAAGAAAATACAAGCACCCTCATGCAGGAGGCATCGTGAGAAGAGAACTGGTAAGAAGGGGCTTCGGCCACGTGGTGGCAAAAGAAAGGCACTTCGTCAAGAAAGAATGGTCCAAGATGTTCAAAGAGCTGTGCCCTGAAAAGACTTACCCCAAGAAAGTTTTCAGGTTTTCCTTTTTCTAAGCTTTTTCTCCTTCAAAAAAGGGAATCGCATGTACTCCTTGCAGTTCAAACAATAGTAAACAACTTTGTCATTCCTGGTCCTTACACGGCAGTTAACACCCGGCTGCAAAAACACGTAACAATGCTTGCAAAATCTCTTTTTCAGCTCAGGAGGAATCCTGACCCTAGTTTTCATCGCCACCCTCCTAGCCAGATCAATATAGTGATTAGCGAGCTTAGGATCCTTAGAAAAAACCTTCTCAGCAAAACTGATAAGCTGCTTTACCCTTTCCCTAGCGATATACTTCTGCTTAGCCCTGAAGATCCCCATAAGCTACTGAAAGGCTAGAAGGTTATAAAAAAGTTTTGAAAAAAAGCTATCTGCCTTATTTTAGAGGCTTTTTTCTAATTCTTGCTCTGGGTCATATTCGTGGCTTTTATGCTTTGTGTAAGTAAGCTTAATCCATCAGTTTTATAGATTAACCAGAACCCTTCATACGCAATAATTTTATAAATAATTAGACTTTTAGGGATAGTATGGCAGTTAAAACAAAATTTTCAATAAATGATTTTAACAAAATTCTTTCCAATTATGATTTAGGGAATTATAAGAAATCTAAACCTTTTAAAATGGGTGCTGTCCAAACAAACTTCTTGCTTGAAACTACAGAAGGCAAGTTTGTTCTTAGGTATTATGAAAATCGTTCAAAAGATTCGGTTTTATTCGAAAGCAACTTAATCAAATATCTAAGAGATAAAAATTACCCCTGCCCAACTCCGTTTAAGAATAAACATGGAAAATTTGTTGGTACACATAACGATAAACCTTATGTCCTCTTTGAGTTTATTAAAGGCAGGCATATAAAAAACCCAAGTGAAAATCAAAAAAAGCAACTCATAAAAAAAGTAGCTGAACTACAAAACATTACTAAAAAATACATGCCATTCAACAAAAAACACAGGTGGAATTATAGCATTGAACTTTGTAGAAAATTAGCTCAAAAAGAAGCAAAAAAGATAAACACGGCAAATGCGAGAAAAAAGCTAAAGTGGTTTGAGAGCGAATTATTAAAGCTGAATCTTCCAAAATCTTTGCCAAAAGGTATATGCCATTGTGATTTTCACTTTTCAAATGTGCTTTTCAAAAATGGTAAATTCAATGCGCTCATAGATTTTGACGATGCCAATTACACTTTTCTTATTTATGATCTTGTCGCCCTGATCAATCCCTTTAAATCATCTTTTGAATGGAACACTTGGTTTAAGTTTAAGAAAGATGAAAATGTATTTGATTTTGGAGAAGCTCGAAAAATAGTATCAGAATACATAAAATATCGACCATTAAGCAATAGTGAAAAAAGATATTTATTTGATGTGTTCAAGTTGAGTATTATGTTTGATTGCATTTGGTATTTTGAAAGAGGAGATGCAGAAGATTTTTACGAAAAAAGAAAAATAGAGTATTTGAATTCAATTGGCAGGAAAGAATTTTATAATAAGATGTTTAATTAAATGGGACCTTATTTTTTTGTCATAATCTAATTTTACTTATGATTATACGCCACGGATTTAGTACCCTTTTTAATCCACGACTTTAAGACCGAGAGAAAAAAAGATATCCTTAAATAATACCCGAGCCCATTATATATTAACGCACAGGGCGCAAAAAAATCCCGGGGTGGTTCCGGCAACAAAACACGATAGGTACGTGAACAAACTCTGCGAAAGGATAAGAGACTCATATGACGTTCTGTTTACAAACGTTAAGCTGAAAAAAGACGAGAGGCTAGTAGGAGAAATAGACATATACGCAAGAAAAGGGACAAGAATAGACATCTACGAAGTCAAGTGCTCGTACAGGATAACCAAAGCAAAGAAACAGCTAAAAAGGGTGAAGGCCTTCCTAGAGCTAAAAGATGGAAACGAATACTTTTACTGCGGAAGCTCTAACTTGCTACTCTGCCTAGGCAAATAAAATAAGCAGAACGTCAAAGACGTTTCTAGAGGCACAAAAGTGAGATTTATAAGCTTAAAACAACTTATAATCAACTGATGAAAAAAACTGTTTTTTTACTGACACTCCTAGTTATGATTGCAGGATGCGAAAAGCCAGAAGCCATCCTAAACCAGGGAGACTTTGAAACAGAAGAACCAAGATGGGACGCAGAACTGGAGTTCGACTGTGAAAAATGCGACAAACCAGTATGCAAATGGGAAATGGCCTACGAACTGAAATACAGTTTTAACCCTAGAAACGGCAGAGAAGAAGCGGTTTGCTGGTACTACATAAACGGCAAGGTCAAAGTAAGACCTATTTTTGAAAAGAACAAGATAACAGTGGGAACAAACAAAATTTCTGACCCCAATATTCTTTTAGACTGCCGTAAAGATCACATAGTCGGGCTGTGCTGCGCATACACTATTGAAGAATTGTTGAAAGATAAATACGTGTGCAAAGATGTTCTGCTAAAAGCATTATGCCCGAAAGAAGAGTAGGAAAAGTGGACAGCGAACCAAGACTCCCAATCTAAAGATCAGTACTACTTGGAACGTGAGCCGGTTTAACTTCCGAGTTCGAAATGGGATCGGGTGGAACCCGGCCACTATGACCGTCCGAAAAATAACCTGTATTGCGATATTTATAAACTTATCGCTAACCCACTTTTTTGCTACTAAAAAGTTATAAAACAAAACATTTAAATAAACCAAAAAAGAACTCAAAATTAAGGTAAATGCCAATGGGAAACCCTACGCAAGAAAATATCTCTTTAGGACCGCCACCAAAAGAGACAGTTATCGCTGACTTCTATTCCCTGCTGGATTCTGTAAAACTGCTAACAGACGAAACCAACAGGAAAATCCTGCTAATGCAAACAATCCAAGGGCATGCCAACATGGCAGACGGCAAGTTCAGGACCGCGAAAGAGAAAGAAGACTGCACCAGATATCCCAACACCACATTGGAAGACATAGCGCAGGCGCTGGCCGATGACGAAAGACTGAAAATGACCCCGACAGAAGTCAAAGAAAAAAGGCTGAAGAACATAACAGAGATAGAAGGATTCATAAAAAAAGCCCTAAAAGGGGAAAAAATCAAAAGGCTCCAAAACGATGAAAGAGAGCCGCTGCTAGGAATAAGGTTATTTGATGAAATCCTGCTCAAAAACCCCATGAACGTTGCCAAAGGGTTCTACCTAGGAAGCATAATGGACAACTACACGACATGGAGGAAACAGCTGGAAAAAGAGCCCTACAGCTTGGTAATGGGCGGAGGGGAATGCGTAGCTGTAGACATGAGCAAGCTAAACCAGGGAACAGTAGACGAGATGCTAAAAAGCGACGAGAACGTCAATCTTAAACTATCCCTCGCAATGAAGGTAATCAACGGATTACACCTAGGCACATTAGCAAAAGAAGAATGGGCGGAACACATAAACATGCTCTACGACAAAGGCATTATAATAAACCAAGAGATTGTCAACGCTACAGGCAGCATCAGGTCAGCATACGTCAGGCATAAAGCCGGAAAAGGAGTAAGCGATAACGCTGCAGTCGTCATGGCAGGCATACTTTATGGCAAGAAAAGCAGGCAAGACGGCATAGAAACAGCACTAGGCGTCTACTTAGCCGATGCAGTAGACACGCTAGACAAATACCTCCCTGTAATATACAAAGATGGCGTAGACGAAGCTATAGGCAGGGAGATAGAAAGCAGCGGCAGGATAAGCCTGACTGAAAAGGAAAAGCTCAACTTCATATTCTTCTCAGCGATACACCCGAAGAAAAAGATGCCAGACTGCTCCCAAAGGTACTTCCTGCAAATCGATGAAAAGGCTGATGACACAGCAATAGAAAACCATATAACCTACTTGCAAGGGGACAAGCCGAAAAAGATGATATTCGGCCACAAAGCCGCAGATGTCGGGGTAAAAAGCGAAGAATTCTACGGAACAATAGAAAAACAGCTAAAAAAATACAGTTATCTGCTATAACATCTTTAAATTACCGGTAACCTTGTCTATCTTTTCATCCTCATCCGGGCCTATGCCCAAACAGGTTATAGTCGGCTTATTAAAAAAAGTCTTAGCCGCATCAGTGATTAGAGAAGCAACAAGCTTCAAAGACTTAGCCTTCTTCTGCAATTCCAAAAGCTCCTTTTCAGAGTCTACCTTGACAACCACTTTTTTGGCGCCCTCTTCCCTCCATGCCTCAACCTTATCCTTAGAAGACTTTAGAGCGGATTCCAGGCTCGCATGAGCTACTTGAACTGAAAGCTTGCCAGGGCCCATCTTCAAATCCTTCCTTACAACAATAACCTGCTTCATAACTTAAGTAAATGCTATATCAGTTTAAAAACCTTTTTGGCAAAATCTTCTAGAACGCTTTCCAGTTGTGCATCAAAACATAAGGAGAGCCCTCATAATCATTATCAAAACAGTACACGTTTTGCGCTTCTTTCCCCAGCTTCTTAAGCTTCATCTTCCTCTCAGTCTTCCCAAAAGCCTCTTTAGGCCCATATACAATCCTACTATCATTCGACACCACATATTTAGCGCCTACATCCAACCCTAGCTGGACCGATGCCAAGGCCATCGCACTAATCAAGTCCTTATTCTCCTCAAACTCCTTCTCAGGAGGCTCCATCGTATCAACAGCCAAAACAGGCTGGTTTTTGCTGTTCACCATCAGGAACATTCTCGAATATCCCTTGACACGCCCGTTCTTCTTCGCAATAAAGTAAACAACACCAGGGTCTAAAAGCTCATTTTTAAAATCTGACAAGCGTTTATCCATTATACAAGATCCTGTAGCCCTCGCCGCCTGCTTAACCCTCTGAGGGCTTCTTGAAATTTCCAGCTCATAAAAACCGCTTGCTGCAAGCTTGCTATACACTCCAGGCTTATATTTTTTCAATACCAACTCGAGCGACTCCTTCCTCTCATCTGATTTTACCGACTGCAGGAACGTACTGAATTCCTCAACAACAGCCTCTTCAAGAACCCCTTTGACCTCCTCTTTTCCAGGAATCTCTTTAAGCGGTCTGCACAGGTCTTGCACCGATACCTTATCCTTAAGATTCTTCCTCGTATTCTTGTACAAAAAACCCAAATAATCATTCAAAACCAAGCCAAGATCATTTCCTAACACCCTTTTTGCAAATTCCAGCTTCTTTAACTCCTTAGGATTATTCGAGTCGATCTTGTTCTCACAATAAGCAACATAATCATTTAGGCATTCCTGCCTTATCTTCAAAGGGTCCACAACATCCTTCTCTGACGTTTTGCCGATTAAATATTTCCTTCCGTCCACCAATGCTGAAACGTTCAGACCATATGCTGCGATCTCGCTAAAAAAATGCTTGAAAATTTTCTCATGGTTTATCCTGTATTCTTGTATATCGCCAATATTTTCAAAGAAATCCAGCTCAGAAAGCAGCACACACTCTTCCAAATTAGCCCGCAAGTAAGATGCAGTAGTTTTCCGCAACAGAGCTCTTATCGAACATGCTAATACCTGGCCAGCGATGCATTTCATCAAATCCTGCTTATGGTTCCCAAATTTTTCCAACACCTCCGATAGACCATAATCTTTTAATGAATAAAAATCTTCAGCATCATGAACAGACTTTAAACGGCTCAAGAAATAGCTCCTAGAATCACCATAAAAGTAGAGACTGCCGCTCCGCAACTCACCCTCTATATTACCTATCAAATATAAAGCATCCTCTTGAATCCTTTGCTGATAATCTTCAAAAGACTCTTCCAAGCACATAAGGTTCTCGTTCCTTACAGCGTCGTAACTTACATCCCCCTTAAGCCCTATGCCCCCCAAAACCTCCTCAAATTTTTTCTTCAAATCCCGCTCTACCAAACCGTTTAATGATTTCTGAACATCCAGCGTAAAATCACTTTGCTCATACTCCTTAAGAAATTTATTTATCAGCGGCTGCAGCCCTGTTTCTATCTTCTTCTCTTGCCCTGTGATTATGTGGCCAAGGACGTAATCCGCAATCTTAGACTTCCCTTTTTTTGACAGGATATCCATCCTTTATCCAAGGATTTCAGCATTCTATATAAATTTTATGCCAGCATACGGCTTTATAAACCTCTATTGATAAGGGATAGGCATGCTTGACGATAAAGACTTCGAAGGGATAAGGAAAGACCTGAAAAGATTTGAAGAAGAACGAGAACTCACTATTCAAAAGTCCAGAAGGATAATCCAGCTGTCAAAACAGATAATATACTCCATACACAGAAATGACCTAAAATCAGCTGAAAAGCTGGCAGAAGAGATAAAAAAAGAGACGAAGAGCCTGCCCAGCTGCCCTTACGACACAGACATGCACAAGACAGCAATACAAGAATATGTTGAAGCACTATGCTACTTTGAATTCGTAAAAAACAACAAAATACCAACAAGAAAAGAGCTAAACACTGACACAGAAGGATACCTCCTAGGATTATGCGACCTGACAGGAGAGCTCGTAAGGAAAGCCGTGTATGAAACCATAAAAAAGAACTTTGACGAAGTAAAAAAAATAAAAGCGCTGGTTGAAGAGATCTACGGGGAATTCCTAAAGTTCGACCTGAGAGGCGGAGAATTAAGAAAGAAGTCTGACAGCATCAAGTGGAACCTGACAAAGCTGGAAGACATCGAGTATGGGCTTAGCTTGAGAAAATAAGTGCTATAATCTTTGTTCTAACTAGCTAATACACTTTTCAAGGGTTTTATCTTTCAGCTTAGTCCTGAAATACTTTTTTGCATCGCTCATTTTATCCCCTTAGCTTTTGTTTCTTAGTCCAAGCTTTTCTGCGAAGAACAGCAGGCATTCGTAATGCGGGTGACCCAAGTGGAGGTCATGGCAGTAAAGCCTTCCGGTCTTCTTTTCCCTACCCCAGTTGAAAGCGTAGTGCAGGTCATAGCCTAACATGAAGCCTAGCTTTTTTTCCAGCTTGCCGATCTTCTTATTGATAATCTTCTTTTCAATCTCAGACTGAGCAAGTGAAAAATATTTATTGACTTTAAGCTCAGGCATGACCACCATGAGGGATAGGCAAGAGTCATGGTCCTCGCATACTACAACATTTGTTTTCGGAGGGTAAAGGCCTTCTTCAACCATCCTCTTGTAGACCTTTGCGCATATCATAGCGTATTCCACAGCCTTCTTACGAGGAATCTTGTCAGAATTTATCCCATCCATCGGGGAAAAGTGCAGCTCTGATACTATCTTAATATATTCCCCTTTATTTTCCACTGCCCAGATGCCATCATGGCGAGAATCCGGGACCATGAGGGAGCGTATCTTCTTTCTTACAGGGAGTTTTGTCATCTTATTCCTAGCTTGTCCGCGATTTCCAGTATTCTCTTCCCTACATTTGCATCCCTAACTATGTGCAGGTCGTGTGCGTAAATGCCTTCTGTCCTTTTGTCATAGCCCCAATTGAAGTCGAAATGCAGATCTTCTTTCATGCTTTCCAGGTTCAGCCTGTGTTCCAGCCTTCTCGCTTTTGTCAGCATTCTGTCTACATTGCGACCGGATGGACGCTCCAGCTCCGGCATAAGCACCAATACCGTGAGCATGCCTTCATCGTCCTCGCAGACCACTACTTGAGTGCCAGGATGGTACAGTCCTTCTTTGACCAGCCTTGTGTAGACCTTGGCGCATCTTATCACATCTCTTACAGCATTTTCAGGATTCTTATAATCTGCTCTGTTTATGCTCACGACGGGAACGTCTAGTTTAGAGGCCATCTTGAGATACTTGCCTTTGCCTTTGACATTCCACACCCCATAGTAACAAAACTTCTGCGATAATACCTGCTGTATCTCTTTGTTGATTGGCAAGTTTTTCATTTTACCCCCATGTTCTTTGCTGCCTTAAGTACCAGCTTGTAGTCATGATCGCCTTCTTTGCCCATCAGCGCATGCATATCAATAGCGTAGAACATCCCTGTTGTCTTGTCGTATCCCCAGTTGAAGCTGCTATCGAGGTCGTAGCACATGTCCATGCGAGTCAAGGTTCTGAATATGTCCCGCTTAGAGTTTATCTGAGTAGCCTTAGGCTTGTCCGGGTAGCAGTCCAGCTCAGGCATTATCACCATCAGCGTCAAGCTGCCTTCCCTGCCCTTGCAGACCACTACATCTGTGTCAGGATGGTAGAATCCGTTATTAGCAAGGACCTTATAAAATTTTGCGCACCTCATCGCGTCTTTGGTAGCATCTTCAGGTTTTTCATAATCAGAAAGGTCTATTTTTACTGGGTGGAACTTGATCTCTGACGCTATCTTCAAGTATTTTTTCTTTCCTGCGACATTCCACACCCCGCTGTAGCCATATTCCTCTTCCAAGCAGGCTTCAATCTTCTGATTCAAAGGTATATTTCTCTCGAATACAGGATTACCTAGCTTTTTCTCCCCCCAAAATAATTGCATGATGCTTTCAAGGCGTTTTCCTAAGGTTTTAAGTTTCATAATCTTAATTACCCAAGTACATCTCTTTTGATGCCTTACTAAATCTTTTTGGGTATTTTTGTGATTTTCTATCAAAACGGTGTTCAGGCATATCTTACTCCAAGTAAATTTTTTACATATTCAGAACTATAGGCCTCTTTAAAAGCGTGCCTCATCCAAGGAACCACATGTTTTTGATAATCGGTTGTTTTACCTAAAGGGCAAGGTCTTATCCCTTCATATTTTGCTTTAAAAGGGTGGTCACCACCAGGATTTTCATCTACACGTCCGCCTAAAGACTCTATCACTTTTTTAAGGTCCATTATAGGTACTTGAAACCTACCACAAGTTTTCATTGCCATTTTTAACACCTCCAGATTGTTATGCCCTTTTTTACGAGCACATTTTTATTATGATGTATCCTCTTTCCGGCTCTTTCTTCTCATCCTTTTTGTACCTATCATGACGAATATCTTCTTCGTAAGTGGGTACCCGAATTTCTTCTTGTTTCCTCCAACTTTCTTCTATTTCTTCATCTTTTTTCTTTTTTATTATCCATGAAATATCCTCTAAGCTTTTTATCATAATTACCTCCTATTTGTTACTACTGTATAGTGACAAAACTTATATATAAACCTTCCGGTTTTCACACCTTAAATTTCCCCCTATAAACCCCGAATAAATGCAGAAATAAGCGCCAGAAAGACTAAAAATCAAGCCTCAAACCTTTTTCTTTAACCATGCTCAGGATAAGAGTAACTAACCGGGAAAAAGAAAGGTACCTTGAAAACAGCTAAGAGTACCCTTTAAGAAAATTATAAAAAGATTAAAACCGCTTTATATTACGTGGTAGCGATAAAAGTAGAAAGGCTAACAAAAAAATTCGAAGACTTAACCGCAGTAGACCATATAACGTTCAGTGTGAAAGAAGGAGAAATCTTCGGACTGTTAGGGCCTAACGGCGCAGGAAAAACCACAATCATCAACATGCTTTCTACACTGCTAAAGCCAACATCAGGCTATGCTGAAGTAGCCGGCTACGACATTTCTAAGAATGAAGATGAAGTCAGGCTTAACATAGGAATCGTCTTCCAAGAGCCTGCATTAGACACGATGCTAACAGGAAGGG
>JAUYDG010000008.1 GCA_030691925.1 Nanobdellota archaeon | reverse complement strand
CAGCAAGCTTGCCAGGCTAAGAAGTAGACCCAAGGACAGATTTTCTTCTTGTAAGCTCCCTTGCTTTTCTAGCAGCCTCCCTCGCCCTTGCCGAAAGCAGGGACTTGTTCACTATAGCCTTTGCCACGCTTGGGTTCTCTTCAAAAAAAGTCAAAAGGAAATCATAAAACCATGAGTCTACCAACCCTTTAAGCTTAGAATTCCCAAGCTTGGTCTTGGTCTGGCCCTCGAACTGGGGATCTGGAATCTTTACAGATATTATCGCTGTCAGCCCTTCCTTGACATCAGCCCCTGAAAGCCTTATCTCTTCAAGCTTGTTCTTCTTGATATAATCATTTACCGCCCTTGTCAAAGCAGTCGAAAAACCGCTGTAATGAGTGCCTCCCTCGACAGTATTAACGTTATTACAAAAAGAAAACACTGATTCCAAATAACCATCATTATACTGCAACGCTATCTCAACCTGAGTGCTATCAGCTTCTTTGTTCTGGTAAATAACCTTGGGATGGATGACATTCTTATTCCTGTTGAGGTATTCAACAAAGTTTATCACACCACCCTCAGACTGGAAAACCCTTTCACTGCCATCATTCTCATTGACTGCAACGATCTTAACACCCTTGTTCAAAAACGCAAGCTCCCTCAATCTCTTGGTTATTATATCAAAACTGAAAATAGTGCTCTCGAATATTTCCTTATCAGGGAAAAAAGTTACTGCAGTGCCTGTATCCTTAGCCTCGCCCTTAACCTCTACAGGCGTTACAGGAATGCCTTTTTCATACCTTTGAACATGAACCTTACCATCCCTTTTCACTTCTACCTCAAGCCACTCAGACAAAGCATTGACAACAGAAACACCCACTCCGTGAAGACCTCCAGACACTTTATACACGCCCTTGTCGAACTTGCCTCCAGCGTGCAGCATTGTCATTACAACTTCAACAGCAGATCTCTTTTCAGTAGGGTGCATGTCAACAGGGATGCCTCTCCCGTTATCTATTACGCTTACAGAGCCGTTCTTATGGAGAATAAGTTTTATTTCTGTGCAGAATCCGCCTAATGCTTCGTCCACCGAATTGTCTACGACCTCATCTATTAAATGATGTAAACCTCTAGTAGAAATGTCTCCGATGTACATACTCGGGCGCTTTCTCACCGCTTCTAAGTTCTTCAAAACAGTAATACTTGCTGCTTTATACCCTTCTGATTTTTCCATTTTTCTGCCTAATTTGCCTTTGTTTTCCGGTGCAATTTTTTACCCAGAATCATAAATAATTTTGATTCAAAACTTTATAAACCTTTCTGCCCAAAATTCCTCCGAATTCAGGCTTTATAAGCCGTATAAACGCATTTTATTTTTTAAAAAAAGAAACATTTTTATAGTAGAAATTCACAGTTTTGCGGTTCACCTTAAATGGCTTAAACATCTTTTATTCTAACAAATTGCCCGTATTATAATTGCTAAGAAATTATCCTTCAGCCGCAAAAGAAAAACTGCCAAAACCAGTATCCGGAGGACTAAAAACAATAGCTAGAAGCTTCTGACCAGGATAAAACGATTTTAACTTTAACAATTTTTCTGATTAATACCAAATATTCGATGACAGCGCAAATACATCTTTTTTCTTAGAAATATTTTTAAAAAAGAGAATATTAACTTAACAAGGAATTTTTTTTATTAAGGAGGAAAAAGATGGTGAATAATAAGCATTGTTCTGAAGAAATGTACAAGCATTTCAGATCAGGCAAGATGATAGAGCCATTAAACCTGGACGGCAATGAGAATGTCAAAGACTTCATCACAAACGTATTCGGAAATTCAGGATTCAACGCCAGAAGGCTTTTCGAAGCATGCAAAATATTCGACAAGATGATAGAAAACGACGCAACAATATGCCTGACACTATCAGGGGCGATGACACCTATAGGGATGTCAGGGCCGATAATAAAGCTCATAGAAAAAGGATTCATAGACTTCATAATCTCAACAGGCGCAAACCTCTACCATGACTTACACAGGCCATTCGGCTACCCGATGAAGCAAGGAGACTTCAAAGTAGACGACTCCATGCTGGAGCAATGCGGCATAGCAAGAATCTACGACGTATACATAGAAGACAGCGAAACGTTGCTGGCAACAGACAAAGTCATCCTAGACACCGTAAGAAAAAGGGACTTCACAAAATTCATCTCAACATCAGACCTGCACTACTTCCTAGGAAAAGAGGTAGCGAAATCAGCGCCGCACCCGGAAAAATCTTTGCTGGTAGCGGCATACAATCACAACGTACCAGTATACACCTCATCGCCAGGGGACAGCAGCATTGCAATGAACCTCATACTCCCGCACTTCTACGACGAGCCAATAAGCATAGACCCGTTGATGGACATACTCGAAACTGCAGCATTAGTGTGGAAAAGCGACAAGAATGGAGCCATAGAAATAGGCGGAGGAAGCCCAAAAAACTTTTACATGCAAACACAGCCAACACTATGGCAGATCCTAGGGCTGAACAAAGGAGGGCACGACTTCTTCATACAGCTAACAACAGACTCGCCGCAATGGGGGGGCCTATCAGGGGCAACGCCGCAAGAAGCGATATCCTGGGGAAAACTAAAAGAGGAAACAAGAGACTACGCAGTAGTATACTCTGACGCATCGATAACCTTCCCGCTTCTAGCGCAATACGCCAACATGACGCATGGTCCGAGAAAGCACAAAGAGCTGTTCAAGATAAAAGACAGCCTGGCAAAAGAGCTTTTGGACGAGGCAAAGCAGCAGCCGGCGCTGCAGGAAAGATTCAAGTCGATATTCAAGTACAAGCCAGGAGAAAGTGGAGTCCTATAGTACGCTTAGAATTTTATTGCCAAGCAAAAGTTTAAAAAATCATTGAATATACCAGTTCTACCTATGAAACTGCCAGAAAAATTCATACCTGACGGGCGCAGCTTGGACAAGAAAATAAAAGAGCTTTCAAACATGGGATGTACAAAAACTGGAACAGACGAAGATTTAGAAATAAAAATAGAAAGACCAGAGCATATCGTCAGGGAAGAGCAAGGCGAAGAGTGGATCAAAAAAATTTCGAATTACGCACAGGAAATCTTACCAGACAAATTTGAAATAGAAT
>JAUYDG010000109.1 GCA_030691925.1 Nanobdellota archaeon | reverse complement strand
TCCTTTTTGCATTCCATCAATTCCACACCCCTTCTATTTTTGTCTTGCATTTCGGGCATTTACCGCTTTTCAGCTGGTTTTTTTCTGCTGCAAAGAAGCTCGTTCTTTTTATTAAGATTTCCTTGCATTTTGGGCAGTAAGTATGGTTGTATTCTTCTTCTGGCACGTTGCCTACGTAGACATATTTTAGGCCAGCTTTTTTTGCAACGTCATGGGCATTTTTCAATGTTTCATAAGGCGTTGCCGGCCTGTCCATCATCTTGTAGCATGGGTAGAACCTTGAGAAGTGTAATGGGTAATCAGTTCCTAAGTTGTCTTTTATCCACTCGCACATCTCCTTTATGTTTTTCATGTCGTCATTCAGCCCTGGGATTATAAGGTTTATTATTTCTATCCATACGTTCATCTTGTCCAGCAGTTTCAATGTTTCTAATACTGGCTGCAGCCTTGCCATGCATATGTTCCTGTAAAACTCTTCAGTAAAACCTTTCAGGTCTACATGGGCGGCATCAATATGCTTGTATAGCTGTTTTGCGGGCTCAGGGTTTATGAAGCCGTTGGTCACCATTATGTTCTTCAGCTTTTTCTTCTTGGCTAAAATTGCTGTATCATAAACATACTCAAAGAATATCGTAGGCTCAGTATAGGTGTATGCTATACTTGGGCATTTTTCTCGTATCGCATTTTCTACTACCTCTTTTGGCTGCATGGATATTCCTGGCATGTCTTCTGGGAACGCTTGGGATATAGCAGCGTTTTGGCAGTACTCGCAATGTAAATTACATCCTGTAGTGCCTATGGAATAAGCATCAGTCCCTGGCAGCATGTGGAATATGGGCTTTTTTTCTATAGGATCTACTGCTACTGATACCGGGCTTGCATACACCATCGAGTAAAGCTTTCCGTCTATGTTCTTTCTTGCCCTGCAGTTACCATAATTGTCTGGTGATATTACACAATAATGCGGGCACAGCTGGCAGTGCACTTTTTTCTCTCCTAACTTTTTGTAGAATAACGCTTCGTGTTCCATCTTAGTATTCTATTCCTTTTTGTGCTTCTCTTTCAACCCTTTTCACATCTTCTACGGTTGTTACTATATCAGCTATTCTTATGAACTCTTCAGGGGCGTGCCTTCCTGTCATTATCAGATGAGTGTCCTTAGATTTTTTTTCTAGAACTTTCAGCACGTCTGAGATTTTTAAAAGCCCTATTGCCGCAGCGAGGTTTATCTCATCCAGGATGAGTAGGCAAGGTTTTTCTTTTAGTGTTTTTTCAACGAATCTTAGCCCTTTTTCTGCAAGCTTATAGTCTTTTTCTGTTGGTTTGTCAACAGGTTTTATGAAATCTTCCCTTCCGAACTGGTAGACTTTGAAATTTTTCAGCTGTTTTTGTATCTTGTACTCTCCAGTGTCTGTTCTTCCTTTCATGAACTGTATCATAACCACTTTTTTTCCATGGCCCAAGGCCCTCATTGCTACGCCTAATGCAGAAGTTGTTTTTCCTCCGCCATCCCCGGTGTAAAGGTGTATCATTTTAGAACCTCATTTTTAGTGCGGGCAGAACGGGAATGGGCAGCCGCCAGCGTATTCAGACTCTGCACTCACGTATTCCAAAGTTTCTCCCTCTTCCCTGCCTATGACCGTTCCTAAGTAGAGCACTTGTTCTTTCTTGCTGCCGTACCTGTAGATTGTTGTCCCTTTGCATCCTAGCTTGTAAGCTAGCATGTAAGCTTTTTTGACGTCTTCTACTGCTGCCTCGTGAGGGAAGTTTATCGTCTTGCTCACCGCATTCTCGGTGTATTCTTGGAATGCTGCCTGTATCCTTACGTGCCATTCAGGCTGTATGTCTAAAGCAGTCCTGAAAATCTTCTTAACATCATCGGGCACTTCTGGCAGTTTTTGTATCGATCCTGTCCTTGCTATTTTGCTCATGAGCTCTTCTGAGTAGAATCCTCTTTCTTTGGCTATTGCTTCGAAATAGGGGTTTATTTCTATCAGCTTGGTCCCGCCCATGACATTCCTTACAAACGCTATTGCGAATAAAGGCTCTATACCTGAGCTGCAGCTTGTGATTATGCTTATCGTCCCTGTCGGCGCTATTGTCGTTACTGCCACGTTCCTTCTTTTTCTTCTGAATTCGCTCTTGGAGAAGTTGGGGAATTCTCCTTTTTCTTTTGCAAGATCTTCTGAGATTTTTACTGCTTCGTTGTTTACGAATTTCATCAGCTTTTCAGCTGTTTTCACAGCATCTTTTGAATCATATGGTATCTCTAGTTGTATGAGCATCTCTGCAAAGCCCATAACACCTAAGCCTATTCTTCTGTTGTCTTTAGATATTTTTTCTATTTCTTTCACAGGGTATTTGTTGGCATCGATAACGTTATCTAGGAACCTAGTTGATACTTTTACTGCTTCTTTCAGCCTGTCCCAGTCTATCTTCTTGTCTTTTACGAACTTTGCAAGGTTTATGCTGCCCAGGTTGCAGCTTTCATAAGAGTATAGTGGTACTTCGCCACAATTAGAAACAACTATCCCATTAGCAATAAAAGAGTGTGTTAACGGTTCTGTTAAGTCGTAAACTCTTGTCTCTCCATGATTCTTTACAGTCTTAACTTTATCAAAAAAATAGTTTGAATAGTAAGATTTTGATTTTAACAAGCTTATTTTTTCATCATGTCGGTTGCATAAGAATCCTATTTCATCCAAGAATTTAAGAACACTGTTTTTACTTATCTCCAATTCAAAAAGGATGCCGTCTGTAATGTAGGCTCTTTGTTCTCCTTTAACAGTTGTATAGAAAAACTTTTTTTTGGGCTTTCTGTACCTGTCGTAAATTTTTGATTTTATACCTAGGTTTAATAATAAGGTTTGAACTTGCTTAAGTAATTTTTCTGATTTCGAAGTTAGCCTTACATAAGAAGACTTGTCTTTAAGATAGCCTACCGTTCCATCAGCGGTGAACAAGCCTTGTAAGAATCCTATCACTGCTTCTTTTGGCGCTGTAAATATACTTTTTGGAACTTCTTTTTTATCTGCGCTTACCGGCTTTACACCTAGCCTTATAAAAAATTCGGCAAAGAATTTAGAATGATATGATAAGCGTTTGACATCCCTCAACTGGAGTGTTTCAGTTATTTTTCCGGCATATATCCCCTCTAATAGGGGTCTAAAATATTCCATTACCCGATAATCATTTTTTCCGAAGACTAAACCAACTATGCTGTCTCTCCCACTTCTTACCCATCCGTCTCCTACTATCCAACCAATTATCTGCCCAAGTTCTTTGGTCCATTTTTTTGGCAGGTTAAACTTGTATGTTCTCCCTTGTTTACCTATGACCCAATTATTGGGCACAAATGGAAGATTGTAATCTTGGTTGAACCTACCTTCTTTACACTGTATTAGTATTTCATGCTTTTCTGTCAAGTCTTTCATGCCTACCCAGCCTTCTGTTGTCATAACCTTATGGTCAGGTGTCGCTATTATTTCATAGCCGGATTTTGTTACTAGCATTAACGTAGGTTTTATTCCTGAATCGAACGTTGCGACTGTTTCGCTTAAGCTTACGTTGTTCTGGTCTTTCATAAGAAGGTATTGTTCTGTAAGGCCATCTGAGACTTTGACCGGGGTCCTGTTGTCGATAAGGACTTTAACGTTTTGGTTGCCTGATATCATCAAGTCTTCAAATCTTTCTAACCCTTTATCTGTTGATATTAAAGCATCGCCGGCTATGCAGGGGTTAGTTGCTTCTATCGCTCCCATCTGTTTGAATTGCGGGTTTTTCTTGTTTATCCTATCTAAAAATATCAGTCAAGGGTCTCCTGTTCTCCAGGCGTACATGCATATCATGTCGAATAATTCAGAGGCGTTTAGCTTTCCTACTTCCTGTTTTGTTCTCGGGTTGATTAGGCTGTAGTCTTTGTTTTTTCTTACCGCTTTCATGAACTCGTCTGTAGCGCCTACTGAGAAGTTGAAGTTTACAAATGCTCCTTCTTTGGCTTTTGATGTTATGAACTCTACTATATCCGGGTGGTTTACGTTTAGGATTCCCATGTTGGCTCCTCTTCTTTTGGAGCCTTGCTTTATCACCTCTGTAGTAGTGTCGAACACTCTTATGAATGATACCGGTCCTGAGGCTACTCCTTTCGTGCTTTGCACCATGTCTCCTTTAGGTCTTAGGTGTGTAAAAGTGAATCCTGTTCCGCCTCCTGCCTGCTGTATCATTGCTGTTGTTTTTACAGCTTCGAAAATGCTGTCCAGAGAATCAGAAATCGGAATCACGAAACAGGCTGATAGCATCCCTAGTTTTGTTCCTGCGTTCATCAGCGTAGGGCTGTTGGGCATGAATTCTAAGCTTGAGAGTATTTTGTAGAATTCTTCTTCGTATCTTTCTTGCAGCTCCTTTGTTTTTTCTGCTTTTGCTGCCGCTTTTGCCACTCTTTTGAACATCTCGTCTGGCGTTTCTATTACTTTACCGTCTTTGTCTTTCAGCAGGTATCTCCTTTCCAGGACTCTTGCCGCGTTTATCGTTAGTTTTAGCGTATCTTTTACGCCTAGGAATTCTTTCGCTTCCCTTATCTCTTTGTGTTTTTCCCTGTATAGTATGTATGATTTTGCTACGTCAGATAAGCCTTCTCTTATTAGGATGTCCTCTACTGCATTTTGTACGTCTTCCACCGAGGGTATGGCTTTTTGGAACTTCCCTTCTAGCTCTTTGATCACTTCTTTTGATAGTTTTTCTGCCAGCTTTCCATCTTCATGCTTTACAGATGCTATTGCCTTGTGTATTACTGTGGTTATTTTTTGCGGCTCAAAGTCTGCTATTCTTCCGTCTCTTTTTCTTATTTTAGAAACTGTCATGCTTCCCCTTTTTATTTAAGAGTATATAGTTTAAGATGTTTTTATAACTTTCTTTTTTAGCCCGGGGCTGATTTCAAGGCTTCTCTCATCGTTTACAAATACGCTTGGGACTTTTATCTTCTTCAGAATAGATTTGATAGCATCCAGCCATCATATGCGGAGGTGTATTCCCTTACTTTTGTTTCTGAGACAAGCTCGTATGTTGGTTTGTACAGTAGTCTTTTGATTTTCCTTAAGGTCGGGTTTCTTAGGTATGTTCTTATCGGTTTTGAGTGGGCTTCTCCATGGAATCATGCAAGCTTTTTGATATTTTTAGTTTCAGTGCATATTTTTTCTATCCCATGGGCAATCATCAAGTTTCTATAGTCTGTATCCCCGTACATGAGGAATTCGTAGCCGTTTTTGATTTTTGTAAAGTCTCCTGTAGCATCGTTTTTTTCTGTGGTTAGCCAATAGCGTATCCCTGATCCTGGAATGCTCCCAAGGAATAAGTATAATCCTAATGCGGCCTGAACGTCGAATGAGCTAATTAATATAAACCCTAGTCCACCTTGCATAAAGTCTGTGCAGAAAGATGGAGTGTTTACAGGGTCAGCCTGGTAGACTCTCTTTTTTTGTTTATGCGCTATCATCCCTAGTTCACCGAAAAACTTGGAATCGTAGAATTCTCCACCGACTGGCTGCTCTAGCATTATTGCGTCTGAGCAGGATATTTTATCATAAAAGAAATTTTCGTGTCTTTTAAAAAACTCTTTTACATGGGCGACTCCGATTATAGACACGTCTGTTGAGTTTATTTTTTCTTCCAGTGTACTGCAGGGATAGTCTTGTGTCATTTTGATATTAACCTAGCAGTTTTTCTATCGTGTCTGCAGTGTATAGTTTTGGCTTTCCTTTTAGGTCTTCAATTAAAGCGTGTTGTCCGATTATTATCCCTTCTGTGAGAGACGCTTTTTGTTGCGCTGATTCTTTCCATTTATACGGGTCGCTTTCTAAAACGTATAGGTCAAAGGCGGATAGTGGGCAGCTGTATATTCTTGCTTGTATCGGTTCTTCGCTTATTCCTGCAACTTCGAATACGTCTTGTTTGTCTGTTTCTTTTATCCTTATTTTTGGTCCTATTTTGTATTCTTCCATGGGGTGTTAGGATAATCGCTTTTATTTAAGCCTTTCCGGTGTGTTTGCTTCGGTGACATCCTCCGTTTATAGGTCTGAGTCAAATACCCGTTACCCCATCCGGGTATTCAAGTATTTCACAAGTATATAAGTGAACAATTATATCTGCCTTATGAATAGCTTAATCCAAAAGTATATAAGTAAAAGCTTCCAGACAATAATTAATGGACCTTAAGGGCTTAAAAAAAGAATCTGAAAAAAAACTAGGCCTAGGCATAGTTTTTGGTGAAGGCCCTTCTAATGCTAGAGTGATGATTATTGCAGAGGGGCCTGGTGAGACAGAGATAAAATTGAAAAGGCCTTTTGTGGGAAGGGCAGGAAAATTCTTGGATAAAATATTAAAAAAGAATAAGCTGGAAAGGAAAAAGATTTACATAACCTCTGTGCTGAAGACATTGCCTGATAAAATAACGAAGAAAGAAATAAAAAAACAGGAGCAAATACTGCAAAAACAGATCAAAATAATAAAACCCAAGGTTATAGTCCTTCTAGGAAACTTGGCCTTAGCAACAGTACTGAATTTAAGCTCTGTAACAAGGTATCATGGGGAGGTCATCAAAAAAGAAGGCTTAACTTATTTCCCGACTTTTCACCCTGCAGCGGCGATGAGGTTCCCGAAGATAAGAAAACAGTTTGAAAATGATTTTAAAAGAATATCAAAAATTGTTCATTAAGTCCTTTTTTTTATCACAGTTTCTTTGAATTTCACCACTTCGCTTTCAGATGCTTGTGCAATCCTAGCTGCATCCATCTTCGAAGTTTTAACAACAAAGCTGTAAATAACGTTACCGCCACTCGCTGTAGTAAGGCTGGACATCTTTTCTAATGCTTTTCCAGGGTTGCCCCCGCAGGTAACGAATAGTACTATGTTTTTTCCTTTCAAGTCCAACCTTTTTATCAGCGTAGATACAGGGGTTGAAGGTCTTAAGGCCCACACAGGTCCGCCTATGAAAATATTATTATAATCCTTTAAGCCAGATTTTATGCTTTCGATGTTTGCTTCTTTTCCGAATAAGGCATCTTTTCCTGAATTTAGGTAGCCAAGAATTCCAGAGCGGTCTTTCCTGTCCTTTACTTCCTCAATGTCAGACTTTATGGCTTTATGTAAGACCTGGGCCACGTTAGCCGTGTTGCCGGTTCTGGAGTAATAAAATATTAATGATTTCATAAATCCCCTTTTTAGTAAACATAATGAGTTTTTAAATATTTTTTGAAGATTCAAAAGTTATATAAGAAAGAGAGTATAATAAGAATTTAGTAAAAAAGAGGAACTTGGGTATGAAAAACCAGGAGATTGCGCAGATATTCTACGACATAGCGGACATTCTAGAAATGCAGAACGTGCAGTGGAAGCCGATAGCCTACAGGAAAGCAGCTAGGGCTTTAGAATCGTTGTCAGAGCCAGTAGAGGACATTTACAAACAAGGAGGCATAAAAGCCTTGGAGGAAATACCCGGAATAGGCGAAGGGCTGGCCAAGAAAATAGTCCAATACATTGAGGTTGGAAAGATAGGCAAATATGAGAAGCTAAAAAAGGCTTTGCCTAAAGGCTTGCTGGAATTGATGAAGGTTCAGGGCATAGGCCCAAAAAAGACGCAGAAGCTTTACAAGACTCTTGGAATCAAGAGCATAAAGGGCCTTGAGAAGGCGGCGAAAGAGCACAAGATACAGGGTCTGGAAACGTTCAAGGAGAAGACTGAGGAGAACATCCTGAAGGGCATAGAGGTTTTGAAGCATGAGAAAGGCAGGATGCTCCTGGGCTTGGCATTGCCGCAGTCGAGGGATATAATCAGCCGTTTGAAAAAAGTTAAAGGCGTTCAGCAGATAGAAGCAGCTGGAAGCTTGAGAAGGATGAAAGAGACTGTAGGCGATATAGATATTCTCGTTACTTCAAAGTCTCCTGGGCTTGTCATGGATGCTTTTACTAGTATGCCTTCGGTAAGCAGAATACTTGCTAAGGGTGAAACAAAATCAGCTGTCTTGCTGAAGACAGGCTTGCAGGTTGACGTGAGGGTTTTGGACGATTCCAGCTTCGGCTCAGCGCTGCAGTATTTTACCGGCAATAAGGACCA
>JAUYDG010000060.1 GCA_030691925.1 Nanobdellota archaeon | reverse complement strand
TGTGTTGCTTCTAAGGTAAACGCCCATTCCTTTCTCTGCTTTAGTCTTGCCGAACCAGAGGTACACATATTCTTCCAATAACTCTTCGTCACCGCCCATCGCTGCGAGCCAGAACTCATGATTCTTAGCTTCCTCTCTTATTAATTGCTGGTTGTATTTGCCTTTTGCGCTGTCAAACTCTACGCCCTGCTCAGCATCATAATCAATAGGTATGAAACTTTTGTTGAAGCCTTGTGTGATGTTTTCCAGCTTATCAGACCTGAGAATCAGCTTAAACTTAGTGCTATCCGCTTTGTAAACTATGCCTGTGACAGAATCAAGCCATGTTTTGAACAGTTCTGCCTTTTCACCATTAGCTTCGTAATCAGCAATCCTCGCCTCAACATTCTCAGCAAAAATAAAAGGCTTCTGCCCATTTTTCTTCAGCTTTGCGATACCCTCTGCAAAAGTATTAGCACGAATAACCTCAATAAGGTCATATTTTCGCTGAACTTTCACAGGCTCTTTCAGCAGCCTCTCTACACTATTTTCCAAATCCTTCTCTGGTACAAAAAGTTTAGGCAGTTTCATTTGGCACCCGAAACGAAACGAGCATTGCCGTAAAGGTCGTAGTTGCCATCAGCATTGGAATCGGGGTCGTAGTTGCCGCTGTTGAGGACGAGCGCCCGCAACTCATCCTGGCTTGTGTTGCTTCTTAGGCAAACACCCATTCCTTTCTCTGATCCTTTCTTGTTAAACCAGATATCAACATACTCAGCCAGCTTTTCCTTGTCACCGCCCATTGCCGCGAGCCAGAACTCATGATTCTTAGCTTCCCCCCTAGTCAAGAACTGATCGTACTTATCCTTTTTGCTGTCAAGCTCTACGCCCTTCTCAGTACCATAATTAATAGGTATAAATCTTTGGTTGAAATCCTGCGGGATGTTTTCCAACTTATCAGACATAAGAATCAGCTTAAACTTGGTGCTATGCGCCTTGTAAGCTACACCTGTAACAGAATCTAAGTAAGTATTAAACAATCCCGCATCATCACCATTAGTTTCATAGTCTGCAATCCTCGCCTCGATATTCTCAGCAAAAGTAAAAGGCTTTTGACCTTGCTCCTTCAGCTTCGCAATGCCTCTTGCATAAGTATCAGCATGAATCACTTCGGGCTTGTCGTACTTTCGCTGAACTTTTACAGGCTCTTTCAGCAGCCTCTCTACACTGTTTTCCAAATCCTTCTCTGGTACGAAAAGTTTAGGCAGTTTCATACTGAAAGACATAACTAAACGATTTTTAAGCCTTCCTTTTTTAAACATGCAAGGCAAACCAACAACAAATCAGTTTAAAAAAAATAAAAAAATATATAAGGGTGAAAAAGTGCTAAACCAGTAATTATCCTGGAGGACTAACAAATGCCAACAAGCAAATTCTTGAAAGAAAAAGCTGCAGAACTGAAAAAAGAGCTGAACCTCGTTGAATCAGCCAAAAGCGAAGAAGACTATTTCAGAAAAAGAAGCGACACAACCATGAACACGAGGGCTGAGCAGCTGAAAGATGCAAAAAACAAGGCCTTCGACACAGTAGCGATATGGGGCCTGTACGGAAAAGAAGACATCCAGCGCTACAAGTCCTTCACGCTCCCTTTGTTCATGACAACAGCAGGAGGCCCTTACGACAGCCTAACAGACGGCTCACTGCTCCTCTCATACCAGACAACAAACGACCCGAACAAGATATACAGCAGGATAGACAACGTCAACCCGGACCACTTGGCATGGAAGTTTGCTGCTTTAGAAGGGCTAGGCATACCTGAGCTCACGCAAGGGCTGTGCACATCATCAGGCATGTCCGCAATAATGATGGCAACCATGGCATTCCTAAAATCAGGCGACAACTTCGTCTCATCCAACAGGGTTTACGGAGGGACACAGCAGCTGTTCGGCATAACCTACCCGAAATCAGGATGGAACGTAAGATGGATTGCAGAGCCATGGGACTTAAAACAATGGGAAAAACAGATAGACAAAAATACTAAGTTCCTATTCACAGAATTCCCAAGCAACCCAACACTCTTCATACAAGACCTCCCAGCACTAGCAGAGCTTGCACACTCACACAACATACCCTTGATAGTAGACTCAACACTGGCATCACCAGCACTGACAAGGCCGTTAGAGCACGGAGCGGACATAGTCATCCATTCAATATCCAAAGTAGCTAACGGCAGCTGCAGATGCATAGGCGGAGTGATAGTAGGAAAAGAAAAGATAACGACAAAAGATAAAGAGTTGGAAAAAAACTTCGTCAACAACCTGAAAGGAGGCCACTTCAGGAACATGGGCCCGTGCCTTTCGCCATTCAACTCCATGATAATATGGGACGAGATGGCAACAATCAGGATGAGAATGCAGGAACACTCCAGAAAAGCCATGAAGATAGCACAATTCCTGGAAAACCACCCGGCAATAGAAAGCGTAAACTACCCGGGATTGAAAAGCCACCCACAGCATGAGATTGCAAAAAAGCTGATGAAATTCCCAGACGGAACAAACGGCTACGGATACCTGATGTCCTTCAACATAAAAGGCGGATTAGAAAAAGCAAAGAAGTTCGCAGAAGCCTTCGACTTCGGAGTCCAGCTGACACACCTAGGAGGAAACTACACCGTATGGGTCCACAACGCAACAACCACCCATGGACAGATGAGCGCTGAAGAGAGAAAAGTTGCAGGGATAAGCGATAACCTCATAAGATACTCAGTAGGTCTGGAAGGAGAAGACGACGCGATAAAAGCCCTAGACAAAGCGCTGAATAAGATTAAAGATTAAAAATAAAGTGCGCCGACTGGGATTTGAACCCAGGTCAATGGCTTGGAAGGCCATTATTCTGCCTCTGAACTATCGGCGCGTAAGTTTGATTTAAGAAAAAGCCTTATAAAAGCTTTACTTTTTTGCTTCCTTTACTAGTTCTTTCTCAAAATA
>JAUYDG010000006.1 GCA_030691925.1 Nanobdellota archaeon | reverse complement strand
TTGTCAGGACTAAGCTTGAGGATGATTGTTTGAAGAAGGAGCTGAAAGGATACGAAGCTTATGCCAGAATGGTGAAGTACAGGCTTTTGCCTGGTGTGTGGTGAGTTCGTAACAAAAAATTTAAAAAAAAGGAAGGATTATTCTTCTTTTTTCGGCTTTTCTGAGTAGAAGGCTGCCGTGTTTGATTTTTTGTCTATCGTTTTCTGGTTCTTGTTCCTATACCTTAATAGCGCTGCCGGGAGGAATATGTTCCCTATTATGTGCAGCCCTGGCTTTACCTTGTAGGATATGACTCTCTCTTCTCCTGGCTCCAGCTCGTCGATGTCCCATATCAGCCTGGCGCTTCTCTCTCCTTTTTGCGTCTTGTTGGGTTTTAGTGTTCCGAAGTCTGTCGCTGTTGACAGCATGTTTGGCAGTATGTCCACCACTTTTACGTCTTTGACAGGGTCTTTTGTCCTGTTGAGAAGCTGTATCATGACTTTTAGTTCTGCTATCGCTCCTTTATGGTCTTTGATCTTGAAGATTCCTTTGTGTATCATCACGCCTCTTCTCATGTAGTACAGGGTTATTATCGCGGCTATGAATACTGCCAGTATTGTGAAGAAGAATATCCTGTAGTCTGTCTTTATGGTTATTGCGTGTGTCTCTCCAGGGGTTACTGTGAACAGCCATTCTATCTTTCCTGTGCTTATTTTTTGAGGTTCTTCGCTGGATGATGTCATGAGCTTCTGGAACCAGCCTATAGGCAGCTCATATTGCTCGTCTATTGCTACGTTGCCCGTGTTTTTTTTCGTTACTGTTATCGTTCTTGTGAGGAACCCTTCTTCTGTCTCTATGTCGCTTTCCACGTCAGGGTTTGTTATGACTTCGAAGTTTTTTACTAGTTTTCCCCTGAGGGTTTGCCCTTTGAATGCTGTGATTATCATCTGGTACATGCCTGGCTCTGCTGTTGGCTCTGGCGTGAATTTCAGGGTTTTCTTTATCTCGTATGGCGTTGGGTAGAGCTTTTCGGTGTATTTTTTGCTGAAAAGGTCTGAGTCTACGTTGAGCTCTGCCTTTTCCACTATCATGTTTGCCTGGTTCCTGAAAGCTACGTCGAATACCACTTCCTTGCCAGGGGTTATTTTGTCCGGCATGCTTGTGGTTATCTTTACCAGCTCTTCAGGCGACACTACGTCAACTATGACAGGGTATTTTGTTTTGACTTCCTCATTCCTTTCTGATTTTACGAAGAAGTTCAGGGTATACCTTCTGTCCGGCTCTACGCCATCCCTTATGAAGATCTCGAACGGGAAGATTTCCTGGCTGTGTGACATTACGACTTTTCTTCTTCCTGATGCAGGGTTGACGTCTTTGAACGCTGAGAATGAAAGCAAAGGATACAGTCCTGAGACGTCCGGCTTTACCTTGAAGTAGTCGTCTGTGTCCTGGTTGTTTGTTACTATTACGTTCACTATTATGCTCTCGCCTGGGTAGACTTCTTTTGTTACCAGCTCATGCGTCACGTCTATTTCTGCTGCGCTTGCAGATACTGCAAATGTAAGTAGTATAAGCAGTGTTAGAAGTATTTTTTTCAAATTTCGCTCACCTCAATATTTATATTTTTTATTATTTTAGTTAAGAATGATATTCGGTATTATTTAAATATTTTCTTTCTGCCGCATTGCAGCATCCTGTGGTATTTCCTGCATCCGCCTATCATTTTTATCATTCCAAGGGTCATGATCACTGATATGCATGCTGTTGTCCCTAGCCTTCCTCCGAATCCTGCGAATGATTCGCTGCTTAGATTGAAGAACACTAAAGAGAATATTATCCCGCATATTGTCATCAGCACCTTGTTGGGTATGACTTTGTCTGTGCTCATTGCTGCGAAGCTTGCTCCCATCACGGCTGCTCCGTATATCGGGTTGATTTTCAGGAAGTATACTATAAGCCCAAAGATGAGCGATACTAGCGATGATGCCCTTACCGGGCCTAGCTTGTGCTTGTTGTTTAAGTCGTAGGTTATTAGTGCGGCTGCTACGCTCAATAGTAGGATTGCTAGGAAGTTCATAGTAGCCCTCCTATTGTTTCCGCAATTTTTTTTGCTATGTTCACTCCGCTAAATGCTATCGTTCCCAATGTTCCTCCAGTCTGGTTGTATATCTCGTGCGACAGCACAAAGACGCATCCTGCTATCAGCCCTGCCAGGCATACAAGCCAGGGGTTAGGGAACAGTGTTGCTGAGCTCATCCCTGCGAAGGCTCCGGCGTATATCGGGTTGGCTAGCTTGTAGTTTTTAAGGAATGACCCTATGAAGCCTACCAAGCCTGCTGCTATTACCGGCCCTACTGCCCCGTAGCTTAGCTCTATTCTCGTGCTTATGATGAATGTCAGTATCGCGGCTATCGGCACCGCTATTATCACTTCAACTTCCTTGGCTATTGTGTATCTTTCGTGTTTCAGCTTTTTCTTCTCTTCCAGCAGGCCTATTGCTAGGATTGCCACGCCAATTATGACTAGTACGTATGCCAGAGTGTGTTTTGTAGTGAAGAGCATTGTCGAGAACAGCGTTATCAGGAAGAATGACAGGAAGAAGAAAGTTACCTTGTTTATTTTAGGCCATAGGTGCTTCAATTTCTAAAACCTCTTTTTTTACCTGGGTATTATTCTTGCTATTTTTCCGGTTAGGTCTATTATTGTTGACGGCTTGCTTATCAGTATCCCTGCGTCTATTATTATGTCCGCCTGTTTTTGCATCTTGTTAGGTATTTTTTTTATGTCGCTTATCGTTTGCTCTCCTGACATGTTCAGGCTTGTTGTCACGAATGGGGTGTTGGCTTTTTGTATTATGCCTGTTATCGGGTGGTCTGGAATCCTTACTGCTATCAGGTTTGAGTCGCTCACTTGGTTGGATACGAGCTTTTCTTTTTTTGCTTTTAGTATGAATGTGAACGGCCCGGGGAGCTTTTGTATGTATGAGTTGTTCACTTCGAAGTTTTTGCAGACCCATTTTTTTGATGGCGCTATTACCGAGAATGGCTTTTCTGCGTCCCTTCCTTTCATCATCCTTATTTTCAGGACTGAGTCGCTGTTTAGGGCGTCGCATCCTATGCCGTATACCGTGTCTGTTGGGTAGATTATTATTTTTCCCTGTTTTATCGCTTTTATTATCTCTTTTTCTTTTATTTTTTCCAGTTTTATTATCTTGGCCATTGCTCTTTTAATCTAAAAAATGCCTATAGTTTATAACATTTTTCTTTATTATGGTGTAACCACTTCGAAATGGAAACAGACCGAAAGGTTTATAAAGGAGCTGTTTATCCCTTTTTAGTATCACCTCTTTTTTCCCCAGGAAGGTGCTTCGGCATCTTCCCAGGGTTTTATAATCATTCAGTAAGAGTTCTATAGGATATGAAAGGTCTAAGTATATTCACTTTTTTTGTCAGGTGAACAATTATTAGTGACCAGATACAATAAAGAATTTTAAAAAATTTAGGCTATTATTTCTACAGGCTTGGAAACTTCTGCTTTGCTTTGGAGCTCTGCTCCTATCCCTCTTCCCATGTAGTAGAACGCATCAGCGGAAAGCCTTGACAGCACGTCAAGTATGCTTGTTTTTTTCTCGAATTTCACCAGTTTGGCTTCTTTTATTCCTGCCAGTTCTTTTGCTATTTTTATCGCTTCTTCCTTTCCACCTAAGTAGTCTACAAGGCCCGCTTCGTAAAATTCTTGGCCTAGTGAGTACATTCCTGTAGCCAGCCCTTTTACCTTTTCTTTTGATACGCCTCTGTTCTCTGCCACAGTGTTGATGAAGTTTTCATGTATTATGTTTAGCTTGTCCTGTAGTATTTTTTTTTCATCTTCTTTAAGCTCCCTGAACGGGCTTCCTGTGTCTTTGTATTTTCCTGCAGTGAGCTGTTCGTAGCCTATGCCATATTTTTCCATGAGACCGGTAAATTCTAAGTATGAGCTCGTTACTCCTATGCTTCCTGTTACGCTCATCGGGTCAGCGACTATCTTGTTAGCGCTTGATGCTATCCAGTATGCTCCTGATGCTCCAGCTTCCCTTATCCATGCGACTACAGGCTTTTTTTCCTTTGCTTTTTTTACTGCAGTTTCTATCTCCTTTGTTGCCACGACTGTTCCTCCGCCGCTGTTTATCTCGATTATTATCCCTTTTATGCTGTCGTCTTTTTCTGCCTGCTGGAGGTAGTCGACTATCTGTGCGGATGTCGTAGATTCTCCGCCGAAAGGCATCGTTGATGAGCCGTCTGATGATATGAATCCGTATATCGGGATGAATACTATCTTGTCTTCCCTGACTACTGAAGGGGTCCCCCCTGTTAGCAAGTATGATATGGCAAATGCCAGGAGCCACAGGCCTAAAAGGACTGTTATGACTGTCCCCCATTTGCTTTTCTTGGCTGCTTCCTTTATTTTTTCTCTCATAGTGTGTACCTCGGTTCTGCTACGAAAGTTTTGCTCAGCTTTTCAAAATACCTTTGGTAGCCTCTTGTGAATATCATGTAGCTTGCGTCAAGTACTAATGGCAGTGTGGAGACTTTTGTTACGTTCCTTAAGAAGCATTGCCAGAATGTAAGCTTTTCTGCCTGTGACTTGACGTATATGTTGAAAAGTATCTTTCCCACGCTTTGCCCTATCTTGTATTCCAGTATCGCCCAGTACAGGACTGAAAGGAATGATACCACTGTGAATATCATGAATAGTTTGGGGAGTAACACCCTTAAGTCTGTCTGTAACAGCAGCTTGTAGGTTTCGAAGAAGCCTTTGTTTACTAATCCCTTGCCCAGGTCTTCCAGTACTTTCTGGAAGGGCATAACTATGATCAGGTTGACAACGAATACGTCAATCACGTAAGCTAACGCCCTCTTCCATATTGGTGCTGGGTAGAGGCTCACCTTCAGTTTCATGTTAAAGGATAAGGTTTGAAAAGTTTATAAAAGTTTGCGTTAATTTTTTGAAACTATTTTTCTGCGCATTCCCAGGGATAGTTCACCCAGGCGTCTGTTTCCGAGCAGTAGAAGTCTGGCTTCTTGTCGGTCTTGTTGGCTTCTGGTTTGAAGTGTATGCACGCAAACTTCTGGCCTTTCGCACAGTATTGTATTGCTGTCTTCCCGGTGTCCCATATCTCGTCCACTATCAAGGTGTCGCTCTGCCCGTCTTGTTCCTTTGCCATCGGTATGCCAAGCCTGTGGGAGAGCATCACGCCTAGGACTAGCCCGCCTCTCGGGATTGCGAATATTTTTGAAAACTTGGTCTTGCTGCCCTTTATCTGTTTGGTTAACAAGTCTGCGTGATCATTGATTTCAATCCAGGAGACTAGAAGCTTTTCTGGTGCCATACTAACAGAGAATCAAACAAATTTAAAAATCTTACTAAATTAGGCTATTTTTGATAAGGATGGAAGAATACTATCAAGAGCTCATACAGGGGATTATTGAGAAAAAGCTTGACCTGGCAGAAGCTCTAAAATTTAGGAGGGAGCTAGCAAGAAAATATAAGCCTAAGGTTTTTCCTTCGATAATCCAGATACTTTGCCACGCAAATGATAAACAGGCTGGTAAGCTCAAACACCTTATCACAAAGCCTGCCAGGACTATTTCCGGCGTTTCTGTCGTTGCAATAATGACAAAGCCTATGAAGTGCCCGCATGGTAAGTGCGTAACCTGCCCCGGGGGCCCTGAATCTTATTTTGGGGATGTTCCTCAAAGCTATACAGGCAGGGAGCCGGCAACTATGAGGGCTATAAGAAACTTTTATGATCCTTATTTGCAGGTTTTTAACCGCTTGGAGCAGTATGTCTTGATGGACAGGGTTCCTGACAAAGTAGAGCTTATAGTCATGGGTGGAACGTTCCCCTCTTTTCCGAAAGTTTATCAGGAAGAATTTGTGAAGTACGCTTTCAAAGCCCTCGACGACTTTGGAAAAATGTTTTACAAAAAAGGCGTCTTGCAGTTTGAGAAGTTCAAAAAATTCTTTGAGCTTCCAGGAGACATTAATGACAAAAAAAGAGGGGAAAGTATCAAGAAGAAAGTTTTGAAACTAAAAGGGAAATGTAATCTGGGAATAGAGCAAAAGAAAAATGAAAAAGCAAAGTTAAGATGCGTGGCATTGTGCGTAGAAACGAGGCCTGACTATTGTGGAAAAAAAGAGATAGATGAAATGTTAAAACTTGGTGTTACAAGGGTAGAATTAGGAGTACAGTCTGTATACGATGAAGTTCTGGAAAAGATGGAAAGAGGGCACGATGTAGAAGATTCTGTAAGGGCTACTCAGCTTTTGAAAGACTCTTTCTTGAAAATAGGCTATCATATGATGCCCGGGTTATCAGGCTCAAATCCAGAAAGGGACGTTCAGATGTTCAAAGAGCTTTTTTCTAATCAAGATTTCATGCCTGATGCATTGAAGATCTACCCTTGCATGGTTTTGAAAGGCACCAAGCTTTATGATATTTGGAAGAAAAAAGAGTATGTTCCTTTAACAACAGAAGAAGCAGTCAAGATAATAGCTGAAGCTAAAAAGAGCATCCCAAAATTCTGCCGTGTTTTAAGGATACAAAGAGACATCCCTACAAAAGTTACGGAAGCTGGTGTCGGCATAACTAACCTTAGGCAGAAGGTGCAAGAGTTCATGCAGGAAAGCAATATCAAGTGTAGCTGCATAAGGTGCAGGGAGCCGAGAGGGAAAAAAATAGATTTTGAAAATATAAAAATTCTCGAACACCCAAGGTATATAATGCAATACAAGCGGAAGACAAAAGATGATTATATAAAAAAGTATATCGAAACTATAAATAACTCTACGGCATAAGTTAAAATTTTGGGTGGGAAAAATGTCTTGAAAGCCCGGACAAATTTCTTTAAGTTGTACTATGAAAA
>JAUYDG010000148.1 GCA_030691925.1 Nanobdellota archaeon | reverse complement strand
CCTTTTAAGGAAATAAAATTAGACGTAACCGAATCTCCTACAGCCCTAGAAGTATTTGGGATTTTAATGGGGGATGGTTGTCTTTCAAAATGTTATTTAAAACGTAAAAAAAGATATGGTCATTATGCATTCATTACAGGAAATCTCCATAAAGATAAGGAATACATGCTTTTGTATGTTAAACCTCTAATCGAAAAAACTTTCCAAGTAAAGTGTAGAGTTAGAGAAAGACCAAAATATAATTGTTATGATATTACTATAGAAGGAAAACCTCTTTTTTGGTGGTTTGTTAAAAATAGCTTCCCAATTGGCAAAAAAGGAAAAAATCTAAAGATTCCAGACCATATTTTCCTATTAGAGAAACAAAAATTAAATCATTTACTCAGAGGTATTTTTGATACTGATGGTTGTATTTCTGCCAGAAAAGACGAAGGTTATAAATACCCTCATTTAATGATAACAAGTATTAGTAAAACATTAAGAGAGCAAATAAAAAAGATTTTAAAGGAACAAGATATAAACGCATGCATACATGGTAAAGATGTCAGAATAAAAGGAAATAAAAATTTCAAAAGATGGTTTAGCCTTATTGGAAGTAAAAATCCAAGAAATCTTAACCGATATTATGAATGGTTAAGTTCAGGAAAAATAATTTGCGGGCCGGTGATCCAACCTGGTTAAGATGTCGCCTTCGCAAGGCGGAAATCTGGGTTCAAATCCCAGCCGGTCCAGTTAAAATTTCATAATCAAGGAGGTATGCAATATGGTAAAGCTAATAATATTCGATTTTTGGGGTACGTTGGTAGAGAACGGTGTTTTTCCTAGCCCTGTAAGGCAAGTCAAATATATTTTAAGGGTTGAGGAGCCTTTTTCTGAATACATAGTGAAGTTTGAGAACGCTTTAATGCTGAAAAAGTATGACGACCTTTATTCAGCTTTTATGTCTGTTTGCGAGGCTTTCGGCAAGAGCCCGGAGAAGTTCATCCTTGACCAGTTAGTTGGAATGTGGAACAAGCATAAGATACTTGCTAAGCCTTTCAGGGAGACTGTTGAAGTCTTGGAGAAGTTGAAGAAAGAGGGCTATACGCTTGCCTTAATTTCAGATACTGACTGTTTTACAACTGATGAGGTTTTGGATAAGTATGACTTGAGAAAATATTTCGATGAGGTAGCGCTTTCTTACAAGGTTAACATGCTGAAGACTGATCCCAAGATGTACGCCCTTATCTTGGAAAAGTTAGGTGTGGATAAGTCTGATGCGTTAGTTGTCGGTGACAGCATAGAGACGGACATCAACGGCGCTAAAGAAGCAGGGATAAAAGCTGTGCTAGTAGATAGGAGGGACAGCAGGGAGTTTAGCCCGAAGATATCAAACCTTAACGAGCTGGAAGGCTTTCTTAAAGAATGAAGGGCATCATTTTTATTACCGGCAATGAGCATAAGCTGAGGGAAGCGAAACAGATATTAGGCATAGATATAGTGTCTAAGAACATTGACCTTCGGGAAGTTCAAGATGTGGACTTAGAAAAAGTAGTGGAAGATAAGCTTAAGCATGGCTACGAGGTGTTGAGGCAGCCTGTTATGGTTGAAGATACTGGCTTGTTCTTTAATGCTCTGAACGGCTTTCCAGGCGCTTTGATAAAATTCCTGATCCAAAGGGCGGGCAGAGAAGGCATTATTAAGGTTCTTGAAGGGTTTGATGATAAGACTGCAACAGCCAAGTGCGCTATTGGCTTCACAGAGAATGGCAGGGATTTGAAAGTTTTTATAGGGGAAGTTAAAGGCAAGATTGTTAGTCCAAGAGGCGAGTCCGGTTTTGGTTGGGATCCTATTTTCCAGCCTGAGGGTTACAGCAAGACTTTTGCAGAGATGAGCGCTGATGAGAAGAATGCTATCTCCCACAGGTTTAAGGCCTTGAAGAAGTTCAAACAGTTTATCTGCTAGTTTTATTACCATAATTTTTATAAATCCCTTCAACGTTGAATATGTTTATGAAACTAGAAATTAGCAAGGCTTTGGTTATAGCTTTTGTGCTGATAGCAGGGCTTATAGCGTTCAACTTTTTGAGCTACACTGGCTTTGTTGTCAAGGATGAAGAGTGGGTTTGCTCGCAATACGCCTGCGACAAGATGATAACAGCTGAAGAGTGGATAAAGACTAACTGCTACACGCTGCCTGATGGAAGCAACCAGCAGCTCTGTAAAGTGATAATAGACGGTAAAGAACAGCTGGTGCCTTTGGACAAGATTAACCAGCAAGCATTGAACCAGTGTACAGAGGTAAGGTGCGTGCAAGAGGTTAAAGCAAGACCTGCCGACTATAAGGTGGACTTGCAAAAGCTTCAAAATCAGGGCCAACAACAAACTCAAGAATAGCCTTTGGAATAATTTTTTTGTACTTTTTTTCTGAACCCCCTATTTTTAAGAGTGCAGATATTGAGAAGTTTTTTAAACTTTCATTTTTAGTTATTTGAATTATGGAATCGTCTTTCGAACGGTTAGTGAACATGGATAGCTGTATCTTTTGCAAGATTGCTAAAGGAGAGATCCCTTGCCATAAAGTCTATGAAGATAAGGATTTCTTGGCTTTTCTTGACATAAAACCTCTGAATCCGGGACATACTTTAGTTATACCCAAGAAGCACTTCAGATGGGTTTGGGATGTCCCGAACATTGATAAGTATTACATGGTTGTTGGCGAGATTGCTAATGCTATGAAGAAAGCTTTTGGTACTGATTATGTTGTTTCTTTGGTTTTTGGTGAGGAAGTCCCTCATGCTCACGTCTGGCTAGTTCCCAGGTTTAAGGAGGATGGTCATGGCGGTTCGATAAGGCTGGAGAATGTGAAGAAGCTTTCTGATGAAGAGATGAGGGAGTCTGCTGAAAAAATAAGAAACCTTTTAAAGGATTAGTTTTCTTATTTTCTTTTAACGCCTCGATAGCTCAGCCTGGTTAGAGCACGGGTTTCATAAGAAATGAAATATGAGCTGTAAAGCTGTGATATAAATTCGGAAAGAGCCCGGGGTCGCGTGTTCAAATCACGCTCGAGGCAAGTTTGAAAATGGAGTTTTGGTTCATAGCTGCATTGGTCGCCGCTTTAGCGTATGGCTTGCATAATATTTTTACCAAGATTGCTGCAGGCCACATATCAGACTCATTAGGCGGGTTTTTGTTAGAGATCACAGCTGCTACCTGCATCCTGCTTTATATCTTCTTTCTCATAGCTACCGATGAAAAGTTCAGTTTCACTTCCAGAGGTGTTATCTTTTCTATCTTGGCAGGCATCTGCGTAGGAATAGGAACAGTCCTTTATTTTGTTATTTTCAGCAGGGGTGGCGAGCTGTCTATAGCGGGCCCTATGGTGCTGGTTGGCGGTGTGTTGTTGATGGCTGTAGCGGGCATCGTCTTTTTTAAAGAGCATGTTTCTTTCTTAAAGCTGGCAGGCCTAGTCTTAGGCGTTGTTAGCTTGTGGATGCTTAAGTCTTCTTAATGTACGAATCTTTCCATGCCAAGAAGCTCTTTCAAATGCTTATTTCTTATTTCTTTCAAATCTTTTTTTTCATCAACTACATCTGCTAAGAATCCTGAAACCTTTTTCCCGCCCAATATATGTGGGAGTATTACGTAGTCTGCTCCTGCTTCGTAAAGATCGATTGCTTGCTGCGTATGGTTTGATGTTACGAAAATCTTAACTTTTGGGTTCTCGGATTTCACGTATTCTATAAGGAATTTGTTGTCTGTTTCGTCCGGCACTGTGGATATTATCATTTTCAGGTTTTCTATGTCTATGCTGTCCAGGATTTCTGTGTTCATTATGTCGCCGTAAAGGCACGGTATCTTTTTTTTCATCAGGCTGTCTATAACCTCGGGGTTGAAGTCCACTACTAGTATTGATTTGTATGCTTTTCTTAGAGCATCTAGGAATATGTGGCCCATCCTGTGGCATCCGAATATTACTATTTGCGGGTTATGGTTTCTTCTCTTGTATTCAAGTTTTTTTTGGTCGATCGATAGTTTTTCGAATATTGTTAAGAAGTCGGACAGTTTTCGGTATATCGGGTTGTCATGTTTTATGAAGTGTGATGTCATCGTTATTGTTATTACTGTCAACAAGACTATCATCGAGAAGAATTCTTGCGTGACATGTGAGAACTGGTAGTAGGCTAGTGTGACCATTACCAGGCTGAATTCGCTTACCTGGCCCAGTGACATTGATGTCAGGAATGACGTCCTTCTTTCATAACCGAAGATGCTTGTTATTACCATCACTATTAAGGGTTTTAGTAGTACCACGAACAGTGTTAATGCTATTAGTGGCAGTATCATGCCTTTGCCTATCACTACAAGCTGCATTCCGAGTGAGATGAAGAATATTGTTGAGAAGAAGTCTTTCAGCGACATCACCCTGCCTATAATGTCTATGTTATATGGCAGGCTTGCCAGGCCCACTCCTGCTATGAAGGCTCCTATTATTATCGAGAACCCCATAAGGTAGGCTAAGAGCGCAAATGAGAAGCATACTGATACTGCCAGCAGAAAGAACAGTTCTTCTGACTTCGCTGCGAATCTGAAAAAAGGTGGCAGTAAGTATTTGCTTATCAGTACCGAAACCGCTAGAAGTATTATCCCCTTTGTTGCAGCAGATATTAGCACCGTGTAGGAAAATTGCGTGAATGTTGCCATCACTGACAATGCGAGTATTACCAGTAAGTCTTGTATCAGTAGTATCCCCAGTATTATCCTTCCGTGCAGCGTGTCTAGCTCTTCTTTGTCTGACAATAGTTTTACTACTACCATTGTTGAGCTGAACGCTACTATAAGCCCTGCGTATATCGATGTTATCTGGTTGAATCCTAGGAGTATTGCCAGGAAAAATCCGGATATGAATGTTAATATGACCTGCAGCACTCCTCCAAAAATCGATACTCTGCTTACTGTCCTTAGCTTTTTTAGGTCTATTTCTAACCCTACTATGAACAGCAGGAATGCTATCCCTATTTCTGATAATGACTTTATTGCTTCAGCGTCTTTTATGAAGCCTAAACCTAAAGGGCCTAATACTACTCCTGCTATTATGTATGCCGGGATTAATGGTTGTCTTATCAGCCTGGCGAAGTATCCTAGCAGCGTTGCAAGAATGATTATTATCCCTATTGCGAAGAAAAGGTTTTCCCCCATCTGGTTTATGATTTCTATCACAGCCTATTATGGTGGTTTTGTGTATATAAAGATTTAGAATCAAAAAAAATTTATTTTATTTTTTTGCTTATAAGTTTGTTCCAGTAATTTCTATCTCCATTACTTGTCTTAGAATTACAAGCATGGCATAAAGGAATAAGATTTTCTTCCCTACAGTCTTTTTTGATATAATTGATATGGTGTATTGCTAATTTTTTGAAATAGCCTTTTAATTCAGTTTCTTTTATGCCACAAAGTCGGCATGTTCTGTTATATCTAAGCCTTATTCTTTCTTTTAATTTTTCATTAAATATGCTGTAAGGATAAGGTTCTAAAGAGAGCCCTCCTCTCCACCCGCTGCTAGCTTTGCCTGTGTGCAGTTTTCTATGTTCACTGCTATTCTTTAATAACATTAGATTTTCGATCCTGTTATCATTTTTAATCCCGTTTATATGATGTATTTCTTCTTCTGGTTTTAGGTATCGTCCAATATGCTTTTCCATAACCAAACGATGTTCTTGTACATAACCCTGATTATTAAATGGATGATTTGGTTTGTGAACAAAAACATAGCCTCTCAGGTCTAGTTTTATTCCTTCCTTCCAATTAGGATTTTTTTCATTAGTGTATAATCCTTTTTTTGATTTGCTTTGTTTTTGTTTAATCAATTTTGATTGTTCTTTTCCGTACTCTTGTTCCATTTTTAACCCCTTCCTGTAAGATGGGATACCTTTATGGGATTTGCTCATTTTTTCTAAAGTTTCTTTTAATAGATTTTCACGTAAATGGCTCACCCTATTTTTTTCTTTAGATTCCTCAGTATGTTTTCTGCCTATCCAAGGGTGTTTGATCTTTCCTTCTTCAAATAATCTTTTTTTAGTTTTGGATATTTTTTTCTTAATTTTTTCTGCAAGAGGTTTACCATAATTTGGATGATTTTTACCAGACCGTGATTTGTTAAGCAACGTCAGTACAGGATTCTTTTTACCCTTCATAGGGTTATGATGTTGTTGAAATTTTTTCATTTTTTCGAGAGAAGTTTCAGAAACAAATTTTGCATCCGGATATTTCTTTTTATATTCCTCTGTGGTTAAGTTATGTTGTTTAAGATGCTTCCAGATAATATATTTGAATGGTTTCTTACATTCTAAACATTTTATGTAATTTTCCATAACTCCTCTTTTTTGATTATTAATAAAAAAATTGTTGCCTTTATAAACTTAGCGCGCACACGGCTCTGTAGAAATCCTTTAGGATTCCTAGGGTTGTTTTTATTAGTCTTCCTGCGTTGTAGGCTATTTCTTTGAAAATGACTTCTTTGTTTTGCATGCTTACTTTGGTGCTGCGTATGGTTGATCCGTTGATTCTTTTGAGTGTTGAGAAGGTGGTTTCGTTTTTGCTGCGGTAGTTTCTTCTGAACCGGTTGATTCTTCGTTTGACTTTTTTTCTGTAAGTTCCTTTGGTTCTGTGTATAGGTACATCTTTGTATTTTAGTTTTATCCGGTCTTCTGCGTTTAGGTCTTCTACTGCTGTCCTATGGTTTTCTTCTGAGTCGTATCCTTTGTCCGCGTCGAATGATTTGGCTTTTTTCTTTCCTTTGTCTAGTACTTTTTTGCCTTTTTTAACTACAGGTTTGAAGTCTTTGTTGTCGTTGGCTGGTCCACGTCTTATCTTTTGGGAGATGATGATTTGTTTGCCTAGTTCTACGAGGGTGGTGAGCTTGATGTACTTTTTTACTCGCCGTCGTGATTTCTTGTCTTTTTTCAGCACCTGAACGTAATGTGCTGAAGCCTTGGTAGGTTGCAAACCTGTCGAGTCAATACCTAGACGTACGTGAACAGCCATGGTAAAAAAGATGAAACCAGACATGACTTTCTCCAAAAAACTGACACGCAACCTCTTAGCGGTCTTCTGCAGCGTCGAAAAATGAGGCGATTTAACTATACCTAATAAGTTTAGTATCTCTGTACAAACATCAAGAATGTCACAGAACTCCCTATAACTCTTGTCCATACGCTGCCTCAAAGCAAGAAGAACAATAAGCACCCAATTGTTGTATAACCTCTTACTAAACTTACTAGAAAACTTTCTCACCTTCAAACGCTCCAAACAAGCCAGAATCTTCTTAACAAATCTTATATATTTCTTCTCACTCTTTTTTCCCATGGTGAACACCTCGATTGTTCACCCCCTAGCCCCAACCCTAAGGTCTCACAAAACCTTAGGCAAGGACTAGGATATAAAACTAACGAGGATTTCTACAGAGCCGCGCACACTTGTCGTATTGTCCAGTACCATGTAAAATTTCCGGAATTATGAAAGGATTTTTAGAAAATATTTTTTGATGACAAAGTATACGATTTATTTAAATAAAATCCCAAAATTTAAAAAAATAAAAAGAGAAAAAAAGACATTTATTTGCGCATTAAACTGATCTCTATTGTGCTTACTCTGACTTGTCGCCCTTCCTTGTTTTCGAATTCTTCGCTGTCTATTTTTATGTTGCCTAACTCTACTTGGTTTTCTAAGAACCTTTTTCTTACGACTTCTGCTATGTCTACTGCCCTAGAGATGAATTTTCCTCTAGCTTTCACGATTACTTCTTTTGCGTTCTGTGTTGTGAACTGCATTACGACTCCGGTGACGTAATTCATGAATGGCTTGCCACCGACAAATATAGAATGGTCGTCATCTTTTCTTTCTGTCCTTTCTGTCATTTTCTGTAACCTCCTAGTTTTTGTTGTTGTGTCTTGTTTTTAAGACTATTATTCTGCTAGTTTTTGTTTTTTTGTCAGCCTTGTTATGCACCCGGCTATGACGTTTCTTAGTTTTTTTGAAGGTATTTCTGCTATCTCTTCTATTGATTTCTTGTTGCTTTCAAAATCTTCAGCGAACTTGTCAGGATACTTCTTAACAAGCGCATTAGCTGTTCTCTTGATCAGTGTTGTTTTTATCCTTCCCATGCTTAAATACATCCGTTAATATCTTTTTAAGCTTTACGTTTCCTATTCTATGACCCATATCTCCCTTATTATCCAGCCGTGCGGGTATATTACTGGTGTTTTTATTTCTTTTATCGGCTGCCATGTCTTGTAGCCCAGCCCTTTTATTATGCTGTTAAAATCCATGATCACGTCTTTTTTTTGTTTTGTTTGGAATCTTGGCACTATTATGGCTATTTTCCCTTTTACCACTTTTTTGGCTTCTTTTAGTGTTTCCGCATAAAGCGTCTCCAGTTCTTTCATTGTTTTTTTTGCTTCTTCAAGGCTTGGCATCTGCTTTAGGTAAGGCCCCAGGCAGGGTTCTGTGGCTATGCCTTCAGCTTCTTTTACTGTTCTGCTTAAGAATCTGCTGTCTCCCTGTATTACTTCATATTTCGCTTTTATTTCATATTTTTTCTCTATGTATTCCAGGTTTTTCTTTGCTGCTTCTACGCTTGTCTTATCCGTATCCATCCCCGTAGCGTTAATCCCTTGCAGCACTGCTTCTTGTAATATTATTCCGTAGCCGCAGAAAGGGTCTAGCAGGGAGTTTTTTGCCTGGCTCAGGTTTATTAGTATCTTTGCCAGCCTTATGCTTATTGTTTTCAGATAATCCTTGCAAGGCATTTCCTGGTCCCTTTTTTCGTGCTCGAACGGGTTGAATGCTGCTACTGTTTTTGCCAGGTATTCGTTGTATGCTAGGAATTCTACGCCTCCTTCTATCAGTTTTTGTTTTATCACCTCGTTGGGCATTAGCGCTTTTTCTCTTTTTGGTTTTTTGTAGAACGCTTTGATTTTTTGTTTTTTGAAAGATTTTTTTATGTCTTCTTGAATCCGTGTTATGTCAGTTTTTCCATAGCTGCTTATCGCGTACTTTATCTTATTTTTATCTCCTTCGTAGGCTTCATCTATGTTTTGGAGTACCTCTCCTATTTTTACAACTCCGCCTAGGCTTTTTATCGCTGTTTTTGGCTTGAAGCTTTCGTCTGTTGATATGATTGCTGCCAAGGGGGACATTTCTTTGATTGAGAATCTTATGTTGTTCTTTTGCATGTAAGCTACTAGTTCCAGTATGCTGAGCTCATAATCCCTTCCCAGTATGAACACGTATTCCATATTCTTAATCCTAGTTTTTTCGGGTTTAAATGGCTTTTCATAGAAAGCTTTATTAGGTTGTATTTTTTCCTCATTTTCGGGGTGGTTTTTTATGGGTTTTTATGCAAACGGCCAGAAGAAGATCATAAACATTTTGTACGGTTCAAAATACGATGATGTTTTGGACAGCAGCGCAGAGTTTATTGAGAAGGAGATTGCTCCGAGCGCAGCAAATATTGACAAGGAGAAGGTTTCCCCTAAAGGGAACTTGGAAAGGCTCGCGCAGCAGGGCATGATTGCTTCTCATTTCCCTGATAAGTACGGCTCTTTGGCTTTGCCTTACCCTGTCCATATTGCTATCCTTGAGATGGTCAGCAAGGCTTGCGCCAGCACAGGCGTTTCTATGGCTATCCATAACACCTGCTGTGAGGGTTTCAGGCTTTACGGGACTAAGAAGCAGAAGGAGAAGTATTTGACCAGCCTTATAGGCACTGGTAACATTGCTGCTTTTTGTTTGACTGAGACCAGCGGCGGCACCAACATCTTCAGTAATATGAAGACTGTTGCGAAGAAGGAGCAGGACGGTTATGTCATTAACGGCTCTAAGACTTTTATCACCAATGCGGGTTTGGCTAGCGTTTACATAGTTTTTGCCAAGCTTGAGGATAAGGTCACTATGTTCCTTGTGGATAAGGACACTCCGGGGTTGAGCTTTAGCAAGCCTTTTGACAAGGATTGTGTTCGCGGCTCTGTTACTTGTGAGGTGTTCTTTGATGGCTGCAAGATCCCTAAAGAGAACCTTCTAGGGAAAGAGGGCGGTGGCTCCAGTTATTGTATCGAGATGCTGAACAAGGGCAGGGTTGGCATCGCTACTTTGGCTGTTGGCATCTCCCAGGCTGCTTTTGAGAAGTCAATTTATTACGCCACTACTAGGAACGCGAAAGGCTCTCCTATTGCTGACCTGCAGCTTATCCAGAAGAAGATTGCCAGCATGGCCTGCGGTATTGACGCTGCGAGGCTTTTGACTTATCATGCTGCATCTGTTTCAGGGGAGTATTTCAGCAGGATGGCTAATGAGGCGAAGCTGTTTGCTTCTAAGACTGCTTTGGAATGCGCTGTGGAGTCCAAGTATATTCATGCCGCTCACGGCTGCATGGCCGAGTCGAATATAGAGAGGCATCTCAGGGATGTTTGGGTTACGCTTATCGGTGAAGGGACTGTCGAGATTCTTGAGCAGACCGTTTCTAGGCTTTTAGTTAAGGAGTATCAGAAGTCGCCTGGTTTAAGTTTTTGGTGATTTTTATCTTATTTTTTTGAACACGAGCCCTTTTAGATGTGTGTCGAGGTATTTTTCTGCTTTTTTTGTCATATCTCCTGTGCTCATGAATATCGTTGGCAGTTTTTTTCTTTCACCGTTGGTGTAAGCCATGTTCAGTTCTGCATCGCTTATCTTTTTCTTGTTTTTTGCTGTAACAAAATATCTTAAGTTTCCTAGTGCCGATGGTATGCCTATCACGAATTCGTATTCCGTATTCTTCCTTATGGCTGATTCTTCCAGGATTACTATCCTGTTGTCTGAGAAGTAAGTGTTTACCATGCCATAGAATCTTTCCGTGACAGGTTTTTTGATGTTTTCTTTCTTTTCTTTTGCCTGTTCTTCTTTTTCTGGGTTTGGTTCTCTCACCAATTCTTTTTTTAGTTCTTCTTTAGGTTCGGGTTTTAGCTCTTCTTGTTTCGGCTCTTCTTGCTCTGGTTCCTCTTGAGGCATCTCTTGTTTTAGCGTCTCTACTACTTTTTTCTTCGCTTCTTCGTCTGATGTTAAGTACCATTTCCAGAATATTTCCTGTTCTGACTGGTGGCTGACGTTTAGCATCATTGCGAAGTCTTTGATTTCCCGTATCGCTACCCTCTGCCACGGCTCTAGCTCTTTGTCTCTTATG
>JAUYDG010000132.1 GCA_030691925.1 Nanobdellota archaeon | reverse complement strand
TTGGGCTTCTTCTGCCTATTATGGGCCCGTCTTTGACTTGGAAGCCTGCTTTTTTCAGGTTATCTCTCACGAGCCTCGCGTAGGAGTACGTGGCTAATACTGCCTTGTCTTTCATCAGTTTTTTCACATCTCTGAAGAATTCTGCTGTCCATAGTTCAGGATTTTTTGAGGGTGAGAAAGGGTCTAAGAATACTGCGTCGAATTTTTCGTTTATGGTTTTTATTGTTTCTGAGGCATCTCCTAATATGATTCTTATCTCAAAGTTTTCGTCTTTGTAGTGCAGGTTTTTGGCTGCCTTTTTGATTATCTCAAAATATTTCTTAAGGCGCTCAGGCACTTCCAGGCTTTGCGCCTCTTCCAGCACGGTTTTGTCTTTTTCTAGTGAGATTATTTTTATATGGTTTGCAGAGCACATTGCTGCCAGGATGTTGTATCCAAGTCCGAAGCCTATATCTAGGATTTCTGCTCCGGGTTTCAGGTTGCACGGCTTGGCGAATTTTTCAAAGGATTCTTCCAACGCTCCTGATTTGGTATGGAAATATTCCTGGTATTTCTCAGAATACAGTGTTATGCTGCCGTCGCCGGTTGTCAGTTTTTCCATAAAGGCTGGTCGGACCGCAAGCTTTATATATTAATGTTACTACTATATAATAGTTAATATTTACCATGAAACCTACACAAATCCAGGACTTTTATGAAAGATTAGGACTAGCTAGAAGTGCATCTGAGGAAGAGATAAAAAAAGCTTATAGAATGCTGGCTTTAGAATGGCACCCTGACAAGAATAAAAGCCCGTATGCAGAGGAGCAATTCAAGGCTGTTTGTGATGCATACAAAACACTGTCAAACCCTCTAAAAAGAGAAACATATGATATAATATGCAACATATGCAAAAAGAAAGAAACATTACCTAAACACAAAGTAAATCCTAGCGCTACAAAAGCTGACAAAATTAGGTCTTCAGCACTTGAAGATTTGGTCGAAGATGTTGTTGATAGTCCATTTAATCATCAGAAAGAAACATACGAACCCTATCGCCATTCAGTCTACTCTAGGGATGGGGTAAAACATTCTTACTACACTAAGATAGTCTATAACGCAGACTTATACGTTTAATTAATTTTAAAATGAAACTGTACCGAACAATAAAGAACGCTGGAAAGAAAGTTTTAATCAGCGGATTGGCTTTAACAGCCTTGGCTATAGGAGCAGAAAAATTAAATGCCCAAACAGTCAGAGAGCAAAATATAAATCCTGCACCAATCGTTCAAGCTTTAACAGCTAAGCCTTTAGAGAGTATTATCCAAGAAAAACAAGAGCTTAAAGAGAAGAAAGAAGCGATGCCGGAAAGAAAGCTTATCTTGGATTTTGCAAGCCCTGTATCGAGCTTTGAAGCGAACTCAAACTTGTGGTATTCAGCGAACCAGCTGTTCGGAAAAGGAAGCGATTTTTTAGGAACAAGGTTAGAGCTAGATAAAAGTCTCCTTGGAAGATTCACGTTATTAAGCGCTGATGTTTACAGGTCGCTCTGGCTTAGGATGGCTTCACATGAACTGAGCCACATAAAAGAGGGAAAGAAGTACGGCAGTTACGAATCAAGATTCGAGATGAACAGCCTTCTTGATCTCGCCAACAATTTTATCAAAAAGTTTAATTATAAGCCAACAGACCAAGAGCTTGTCAAAGAAAGGATTGCGGGCATAAACCAAGACGAGTTCAACTCTTATAACCTTTTTAAAAACAGCATTGACAGGCTGGCGTTCGACGATGGCATCTCTTTCCTGTTATCAAAGCTTTGGGACATCGGATATAACCTGTATCCTTGTGAAAGCAGCGAATTAGGCGATGTAAGCAGCTATGTTAACCATCTAAACAAGAAGGGTATAAGCCTATCAACAAAGGACCACCTCTTGCAGTCTGTCCTAGCAGACGCGCTTTCCATACAAACATGGGATAGCCTAAAAGCGGTCTACAATTACTTTAAGACAGGTGAAAGGACTATAAAATCTACCGCCCTAAACCTGTCTGGCACAACAGTTACTCTTCCATTAATCAACCACTATCTGACTGAAAACGGAAGCTTCTACAACCTCAGCTCATTCATAAGATTAAAAGAAAAAAAATTGATAGAACTGAGCTTAGGAATAGACGCTGACTTCATCGGCGGCGGAAAAGTTGACTGTCTAAGGTTTGGCGGGCAGTACAGCGACCTAGATCTGGGCGAGCACAAATACATCCCAACAGTAAGCCCATTCGCATACATCAACACGACCAAGTCGCTCAATTATCAAGGGTTTTCAGTAGGCATCGAAGCAAAACTGCCAGTAACCAAAACAACTAAGCTTAGAGCAAAAGTAGAGTACAACCATGATGACATGATAGAAAACCGCATAAAAGGAAAAGATGAAGGGCTTAATTTTGTTGCAGGATTATATGTCCAATTCTAAAATTTAAAGGCACCATGAAGCCTACACAAACCAAGGACTTTTATGAAAGGTGGGGGATAGTTAGGAGCGCGTCTCCAGAAGAGATAAAGAAGGCTTATAGGAAGATGGCATTAAGCTGGCACCCGGACAGAGGCAAAAGCCCTGAAGCTGGAGAGCAATTCAAGGCGGTTTCTGAAGCCTATGGGACATTGTCTGATCTAAGAAAGAAGCTGATTTATGATATGTTCCATCCTTCTGCGACAAAGCCTGAATCCCCCAAGCAAGAACCAAAAGCCTCTAAGCATTCACCATATGATGAAACGCTGGAGAACATAATGGGGGTTTACAAGACAACAGGGCCTGGTGAATTTAAGCTTGACCCTACAGAAACCTACAGCGGCAAAACTATAGATTTATATTTGTAACTTTCTTAATAAGGAGTATCATGACAGACATACTGTGTATAGTGGCACATCCGGATGATGAAGTGGTAGGCATGGGCGGAACCATACTAAAATGCCTGGAAGAAGGGAAAAGCGTAACCACCATCATATTCTCTTACGGCGAAAAGAGCCACCCGCACATAAAAGAGAAGATAATAGCCAGGACAAGAGTCGGCGAGACTAAGAAGCTGGATGAGATGCTGAACCGGGGAAGCATATTCTTCGGACTGACAGAGGGCAAGATAACAGAGGAGGCTGAAACGCTTGACGTTACAAAAAAACTAGCTAACCTTATCAAAAAGCACAAGCCAAAAAAGATATTTACGCACACGTCCAGTGATCCGCACAGGGACCACAGGGCGGTGAACAAAATAGTGGAAGATGCTCTTAAGCAGGTAGCCTACAAGGGGGAACTGCTGACTTTTGAGGTATGGAACATAACAGGCGAAAGCTCCCCGGCAGTCTATGTGGACATAACGCCCTATTTCAGGAAGAAGCTTGCGCTCATGAGGATTTATGAGAGCCAGAGGCATTTCATCTATGCTTTAATTGTCCCTGTTATCACAAGGGCAAGGCTTTACGGAAGGAAGAACAACTGCAGGTATGCTGAGAAGTTTTACAAGATAAAGTAAAAAGGCTTAAATAATTATGATATTCAAAGAGGTAATAAAATGAGGATATTGTTCGTAGTTACAGGCGTAGGCTATGGCGATGCCACAAGGGAGCATGCAAACATCGAGGCGTTCCTGAAAAAAGACCCTGACACGAAGGTGATGGTTGCCGGCTACGATAATTCTTACGAGTATTTCAAGGATAAGTATCCTA
>JAUYDG010000116.1 GCA_030691925.1 Nanobdellota archaeon | reverse complement strand
CTGGTCTAATCCTATTTCTTCCATAAGCACAAAAAAGCCAGTTTGTTATAAATAGTTTTCTAAAAAGCCTATACAAAAAAGCAGGCATACAAAGGTTTATATTAGCGCTTCCAATCCCAAAAACCGTCATGAAAGCAAGCTTATTAAAAAAACTGGCACTGGCAACATCTATCGGGCTAGCCAGCTATTTCTGCCACATCCCAAGCACAAGATCGGTACAAGAAGTGCAATACAATAATTATGAAAACCTGGAAGATAAACTAGGGGCTTACTATACAACTGAAGAGTATGAAAAAAGGATGGGGGGCATCGTAAAAGAAAACCCGAAAATAGCAAGCATGAAAAAGATAGGGGAATCATGGCACAAAAGGCCTATCTACGCCTTAAAGATATCAGACGAGAATGAAAACATAGAAGGAACAACAAAAAAAGAGCCGCAAATAATTATCATAGCACAACAGCACGCAAAAGAGCTCATCGGTGGAGTAACAGCGATAGCAACAGCAGAATACCTGACAAAAAATTACAGCACAGACAAAAAAGTGAAGAGCTACGTTGACAATAACGAAATCTACATAGTCCCATTAGCAAACCCTGACGGGCTGGCAATCATAGAAGGAAGCCTGAAGCAAATAACAGACGCGGAAAAAGCAAAAAAAATACTCGATCAGCCTTTAACCGAACTGAACGAAGAAACAAAGCTAAAAAACACCTGGTGGAGAAAAAACGCGAGAGACAACAACGAGGATGGGATAATCCTGGAAGTCCATGACGGGGTAGACCTCAACCGGAACTACAGCACAGGATGGACTAACGGAGAAAGCTACGCAGACAACTACTCAGGCCCCCACCCTTTCTCAGAACCTGAAACGAAAGCGATAAAAGGATTAGCAGAAAGCCTAGACAACTTAGCAATAACTGTAGACCTGCACAGCTACCTGGGAATGATCATGTACCCTCCAGGATATGAACAAGGAGGAACAAAGCAGGAAGAGCTGTTTAAAAAAATAGCCAAAGAGATGGTAAAAAGACAGCCATACAAAAAGTACGAAATAAAAAGGCTAAACTCACTATACGGTTCAACTGTTGGAGGCTCATTCACAGACTGGGCCTACTTTGAGCATAACGCATTATCCTTGGTCATAGAAGTATACAAAACCGAGCCACAACCCTTCCCGGACATAGTGAACTTCAACCCCCCGCAGCAGGAAATTAGCAAAGTAATAGAAAACGTGATACCCATGATTTTATACTTGTTCGAAATATCCGACAGCCTGAAAAACCCTTAAAAGAAAATTTTATAAACACACCAGAAATCCTTAATCATAACCATTTGGAGGTGTTGTTATATGAAAAAAACATTAACAGCAATAATCGCTGCATCCGTCCTTACACTAGGAAGCATAGGGACAGGATACAGCTGCAGCAATGAGCTAAAAGACCAAAATGCATATACCGGATGCACGGAAAGGCACAAAGTTCTAGTACCAGGAAAAAATTACGCAACAGAAAACATACTGGTAAAATTTGATAAAGGTGTAACAAAAGAAGAAGCAACACAATTCATAAAAGACCATGACCTAGAAATGCGAGACTTCTTCTCGGAAATAAACACATGGGTTGTAAAAGTACCTAAGGGAAAAGAAATAGAGTACGTATGCCATTTTAACAGCGTGGCAGATAAAACGATAGTAGAATTTGCAGAGCCAGATTATATAGTTATAATAAGGGAGATGGTTCCAGCACCAAAGTAAAATGGAAGAAGAGTACGAATCGATGTTCATGCAGCTGATAATCGGCCTGCAAGGCTCAGCATGGATGCTCCTAGGCAAAATAGCCAACCCATTGACAGGAAAGATAGAAAAAAACCTGGAAGCAGCAAAAGCAACCATAGACACTTTGATGATGCTTAAAGAAAAAACAAAAGGAAACCTTACAAAACTAGAAGAGGACTACATTAACAACACGATAACACAGCTGCAGCTGAACTACGCAGAAGAAAAAAACAGGAAAGAACAATAAAAGGTGTGTTAATTGCCACAAGACTATAGAATATATGTTGAGAAGCTGAACTCCTCGCCAATATTCACAAGGATAGCGAAAGACTTAGATTACCAGAAGATAGGACTCCAAATAATGGATGAAGAAGAGATAGTAAAAGAGTACACTTCCCACAGCAAAAACGGAAAAATAGTGAAATTAGAAGAAGGAATAAACGATCCGGAGCTGACCATAAAGATAGATGAAGAAACGATAAAAAAAATAACGTCATCAAAAGAGCAGGCATGGATACAAAAACACCCGGTAGAAGCAGCGATAAAATACGCGTGGAAAATAGACATGCCACTGATAGTCAAGCTAAGACTCTTGAAACTATTAAGTAATATCTAAAGAAAGAGAATACAAAACTGAACTAATTCTTCTCAAAACTTTTTTTCTTTGATTACAAGAGTTGAGACAAAAAAAGCAACAAGTAATGAAATCAGAATTACGAGCAAAAAAGCGAGCACAGAAAAAAAATCATTAAACAAAGAGGGAAACAGATTCTTCAATATCAAAAAAGTAAGATTAAACTTATAATCATACTTGCAAGGCCCTTTTGCCAAGCAGTCCGCAACAACATAAACCTGGGGAATGAAAGAGAACAAGGCCAAAGTAAGAACAACCCTCTTCTTAAAAACCGGCTTA
>JAUYDG010000086.1 GCA_030691925.1 Nanobdellota archaeon | reverse complement strand
TTATAAGCTTTACTATCCCCCAGTAGATAAATGGCGCTTTCTCCAAGAGGAAATGAGAGTATAAAAGCCCGAACGTTTCTTCAACCTCCATTTTTAGCAAATCTTGGCTTCCATTGTTGGGCATTATATAGTCTGAAAGTTTTATTTTTTCAGATTGCGGCATCTGGGCGTTTATCCTTATCACAGCTTCTGCCCTGTTCATGCCATTCCTTTTCATCAGCCTTTTTATCTGCTCTTCTTCGTCTACAGTAACTACTATGTTTGTATCCGTCTTTTTGTGGAATCCTGACTCATACAGCATTGGCGCTTCCAACACGATTATGCCTTTTTTGCCTTTGGTTCTTTTGTCCACCTCTTTTCCAACGTAGTCCCAGACTATTTTTTCCAGTTCTTTGAGTTTTTGGTTTTCTTTGGAGAATACTATCCTTCCAAGTTTTTTCCTGTCGATTTCAAGTTTTTTGTTGAAGACTTTCAGCCCGAATTTTTTGTATATCTTGTATTTTAACGGCCAGTTGGTCTTGTACATGCCGTGGACTACGCTGTCCATGTCTATTACGTGTGCGCCTAGATTTCTGAAGTGCTCTGCTGCTGTGCTTTTTCCTGAGCATATGTTGCCAGTTAGCCCTACAAGGTAATGTTCTTTGTTTTTAGAATTAGTCTGGTGTGAAGTCATCGACTGTAACCTTCAGGTCTTCGTCTTTGCTTATTGCCCCTCTGTGCTTGAGGTATTCTTTTGTCAGTATCCAGAATATAAGGCCGAGGCTCTTTTTTCCTTTGTTGTTGCACGGCACCACCAGGTCTATGTTGTTGGATGTGTTGTTAGTGTCGCATAATGCTATTATCGGCACCCCCACTCTTACTGCATCGCTAAGGGCGTTTTTGTCAGGCCATGGGTCTGTGACGAGCATCATTTTTATTTCTGTGAAGCTCTCTAGTGCCAGGTTTGTAAGTATTCCTGGCGGGTATCTTCCTGTGAAGACTCTTATTCCTGTGAGTTTTGAGAATAGTTTTGCCGCTCTCCACCCGTTTTCTCTTCTGCATACTACCATAATTTCTTCGGGTTTGTATTGTGCTAAGAATTTTGAAGCGACGTCTATCCTTCTGTCGATTTTTTGTACGTTGAGCACTGCTAGCCCGTCTGGCCTCACCCTGTATATGAATGGCTCCATGTATTTTGTCCTGAACTTTGTCCCTATGTGGAGTCCTACTTTTAGGTAAAGGTCCAATGGCACTAAAAATTCTTGTTGCTCTGTCATAATCTGATTAATGAGAAGTAGTGCGTTTATAAATTTAACGTTTCATAATTTTTTTTATTTCACTTATCTTTTCTTTTGTCGCCAGTTCTCCTTGTTTCATAGCATAGTCGCCTTTGTCGAATTCCAGCCAGTTCATCTTGCTTAAGTCTGGCTTTATGAGGATGTCCGGTTTGTTATTCTGCAGTTTTAGTTTTGCCATTTCGCTGGCCATCAGGTGGTAGGATTTTTTTGTTATGTCAAATATTTGGAATGACGATATTGGCAGGCTTTGTTTTTTTATGGTCTTGTATATGTAATTCGGCGATAGGAACCATCTGAACGGTATGGGTATCCGGATTTTTCCTTGCTTAAGGTAGTCTTGTATGTATTTTATTTCGTTTTCTAAAAACTCTTTCTGCAGCCCCTCTAGGAATTCGCTTTTTTCTTTTTTTGCGCTTGCGTAGCTTGATTTTATTTCTTTTTCAAAGTCTATCGCGATTATCATGTCTGAGTGTTCTTTCAAAACGTCAGTTGGCACAGGGTCAAGGACTCCTCCGTCAACCAGTGTCATCCCGTCCATCTCTACCGGCGTGAATATTCCCGGTATTGATATGCTTGCCCTGACTGCTGACGCTACATCCCCTTTGTTGAAGATTATCTGCTGCCCTTGTTTTATGTCCACTGCTGTTATGTAGAGCGGTATTTTTAGTTCCTCGAATGTTTTGTTTTGTAGAAGCCCTCTTAGGTAGTTTTCTATTTTTTTGCCGCTGACCAGCCCTTTTTGCGGGAGTACGAAGTCTAATAGTTCTTTCCATTCTGTCCCTAAAAGTTCGTCTTCTAGATTGAATGATTTCATTCCTGATGCGTAAAGTGCCCCTATTACTGCGCCGATGCTTGTGCCTGAGATTACGTCTATGGGTATGCAGTTTTCTTCTAGCGCTTTAAGGACTCCGATTGCTGATAGTCCGTAGGCTGCTCCTCCGCCGATTGCTAAACCAATTTTTTTCTTTTTCATCAATAAACCTGATTGCGTTTTGTTATTATTAAATCTTAGGCTTTCTAGCTTAGCACCATGTTCAGCACCAGGAATATTACGTAGAACAGGACTAGCGATGCGCCTTCCCGTCTTTGTATCGCATATTCTCTTCTTATGTGCCCTTTGAAGATGTAGAACATCATCAGTGCGGTCATGAATATCATCATTGGTATGTCAAGGTAGAGCCATCTTGCTTCTATCGAGAAGGGCATTATTGCTGCTAGAAGGCCCAGTGTTACTAACAGCGTGAATATGTCTGAGCCGAATGTTTCTGTTATCGCTATTTTCGTGTAGTTCCTTATTGTGCCGTGGATAGCTGAGACTATGTTCGGTACTGACGGGCCTATTGCCCCTATTGTCAGCCCTATCAGGATGTCGGAAAGCCCTGTGATCTGCGCTACCCTCACCAGGTATGTTGAGAACATGTACGAGCCTAATAGCAGTAGCGTCCCGCCTAGGAGGAATAGCGCTACGCCCGGCTTCATCTCGAATCCGCCGAGGCCTATCACTTTCAGCTCTTCCTTGATTTCCCTTATCTCTTCTTTTCTTTCTTCGACAGGCCTCCATTTTTCGAAGAACCATACGTTGAATACGTAGGGGATGAATAATAACAGCAATGTGAAGCCTTCCCCTCTGCTGTAATTTAAATCCGAGCCGAATATCAGGACTATTATGGCTATCACGAATGCGAACACCCCGTCCCTTACGACCACTCTCCTGTCTACTGACAGCGGTTTTATAGTTGCGCTTAGCCCTGTCATCAGTCCGATGTTGCATATTATCGACCCTATTATGACGCCGAGGCTTATTCCAGCATGCCCCATGGTAAATGCGTAAACAGCTACAAAGATTTCTGGTATGCTGAGCATTATCGAAACCAGTATGGACGCTACTGCGATGTAGCTTGTTCCCAGTTTTTCTGCTACTGGCACTAGCGAGTCCGTCATCCAGGCGGAGCCTTTTGTAAGGATTAGAACACCGACGACTAGTAGTACAAGCGTTAAGATAAGTTCAAGCATATAGTATATAATCCGCTTGGCAGATTAATAAACTTATCGAGGCTGTTTTTTAGAATGATAAGCGTCAGTCTATTTCTATTCTAGGCGGCCTGTCTTTGATTACCGTCATTTTTCTGCCTGGTGAGCCCAAGCAGTTTTTGCAGACTAACGCATCTATTATAGGATCAAGCTTTAGTTGCGGGGCGTAGAACTGAAGGTGACATTTGCTGCATTCAAGCACTAGTTTTTCGAATTCGCTCTCTTCATCTATCGGTATTATTTTGTTTTCCATCTTAAAATCACCTCTTAAATTTTTTGCTGTTTCATTAAATAAAGCATTAAGATTATAAATATATTGGTAGTCAAAAAGTTACAGTGCAGTAATATTTATATATCATGGAGGACGATGTTATCTTGTTTTACGGGGGCGTAGTATAACCTGGCTATTACTACCGGCTCCAGGCTTTTAGACCGGAGTGCTGAGCGTTAAGCTGTGAAGAAAAGGAAGACACCGGTGGATTGGGGTTCAAATCCCCACGTCCCCATATTCTATAAAAAGAGAATCTTTATAAAAAGAGGGGTTTATTGCGATACGAAAAATAACCAAAATATTTGGAGATGATAATATGGCAAAAAAGTATCTTGAGGACAAGCTTACAGGCATAGCAGGCAAGTATGATAAGGATGTTGTCATCAAGCACGCTGAACTAAGGAACATCTATTATGGCAGGGACAAGAGTGGCGCCAGGGATAAGGGGATTCACACGGTCAAAAAAAGATATGCTGCAGCTGAAAAATACCTCCAGGACAAGGTCCGCAGCAAAAAGCTGAGTGCTGAGGAGAGGAAGTATGTCATGGAGCTGGCTACAGCGTTTACCGGTTATGACACAAGCCTGGACAGGAGAAGGAAATCTGAAAGCTACAAGAAGAAAGTGTCGAATACAAGAGCAAGCCACATGAGCTACACGCTTGATAGCCTTGCGGATGAAACACCTCAGGCCGCACCGGTTACGAGCGCAACGCAAGCAAATGCTCTGTCTGCATACGGCAGTAAGGTATCTGGCTGGTTTAAAAGGCATTACAAGTGTGCGATAGCAACAGCTGGTGCATTGGCTCTTGGTGTCTTGATAGGGTATCATGTGAATAATTATGACCCAAAGCCTCAGCCGCCTATGACGCCGCCTAAGCAGGTCCAGGTTATCAAGCAGAAAGAGCCTGACAAGGTAAAAAAACCTGTAACAAAGAAACCGTTAGTAAAACAGCCTGAGGCTAAAAAGCCTGAAACAAAACCGCAAGACCCAATAACCCAAGAAGAGAAAAGACCTGAAGAGGCTAAGGAAATAAAAAAGCCAAGCCTGGAAGAACAATTGGACGAGATAAGCCTCAAGTATGGCTCTTTGCCGATAAGCAGTGTAGAAAAGCATACGATAGACCATAAGGTACAGAAGGTATTAGGCTTGAAGCTGGAGACTTACACAGTGAGGGATGAAAAGCTGAAAGACTGCTCTTACTCCCCAAAAGACCTCTATCCTATCCTTGTAAGAGCGTTGGAGAGCAAAGATGTAGCATACATGCATATGAGGATGAGCAGCAAAGGCTTAGTGCCAGCAATGCAGGTAGAATTGTCATCCAATCCTGAAGAGAATATTTCAGAAACTGATGTTAAGAAACACTCTTCCAACTACGGCTTCTTGACGAATATGGGCATAGTGAACTTTGACGGCAAAGCTTCTGACAATGCGTCTTGCAAGGGTTATGAAGTGAAGGTGAAGCTTGAAGGCAATGCTAAGGAGAAAGCGCTGGAAGCCCTAAGGTTGATACACTGGCACCTTTCCTACACGAATGACTCCAAATCTTTCCACAGCTACTGGGACTTGAGGGATAAGCATACCCCTGTGATAAAAGGCCATGTGATATACAGCGACAAAGACGTTGATGATGAGTTTAAGCTGAGTGGAATCGTATTCGCCAAGGGGGATACGGAAGTGGAAGTTGTAAGCAACGGCGATGATATAAAGATAGGGCAAGGAGAAAGACAGTCCACCCCTTGATTATTTTTATATTTTTTTATTAATATAGTAGTAGGGCTGCTAGCAATGCACTTAATCTTACCTTTTGTTTTAAGATCCAAAGCTGGTGGTAAAAGCAATTATCGAAAGGTTTATATATAGTATTTACAACCGGTGAATAGCAACAATTTCAAGGTATAATTAAGGGGGTATACACCATGAAAACCATAAAACAGATTACTGCAATTTTGCTTTTGATAGTAGGATTGTTAGTAGTCGGCAGTGCAGCACTTGCAAGCGACACCGCTTTTGATGAAGTTAAAGTAAACGATGTGGTAATGACTGATAATACTGTTTATGTCGAAAGAGGTGAAACGATAGATGTTGATGTTCAATGGACAGCAGGGACTTCCACAACTGTAGACCGTGACGACCTTAAGCTTAATGCATGGATCGGCGGTTATGAGTATGACGATGTGGAAGATACTGAAGAAATACCTAATATTGACGCAGGAAACACTAGAAAGGAGACGCTACAGATAATACTACCTGAAGACATGGATGCTAAAGAAAAGTATAAGCTTCATGTAAGACTGTACAATGAGGATGCTATCGATTTTGAAGAGGTATACAGCTTAAAGATAAGCCAAGAGAAGCATAAGCTGAGCATCCAAGACGTGATTCTAAGGCCGAATACTGTCACAGCTGGAAACGCGTTGTTCGCAACTATATGGGTTGAGAACATGGGTTACGAAAAGGAAGAAAACATCGAAGTTACTGTCAGCATTCCAGACCTTGGCGTTTCAGCAAGGGAGCATATAGCAGAGCTAGTATCTGAAGAAGATACTACTGAAGATGATGATGAAGAAACCTCAGGAGCTACTCCTGAAATGAGGCTTACGATACCTTCAGATGCAAAGATCGGAGATTACAATATTGACATAACCATGGAATACAACAGGGGGCATAATGTTGTTAAGCAAACAGGAACAGTTCATGTAAGACCTGCTGAAGCTGTTACTGCTGAAGATGTTCCACAGGCCATTGTTAGCGTTGACGGCGCAGCCAAGGATGCTGTTGCTGGCACAGAAGTTCCGTTCAAGATAATGGTTGCTAACCTGGACAGCAAAGCTTCAGTGTTCTCAGTTGAAGTTGCAGGAGCAGACCTTTGGGCTGCAACAAGGACTGAACCAGCTATGGTAACTCTGGCACCTGACTCGACTGGCGAGATGTATGTTTATGTCAAGCCGAAATCAGGCATCGAAGCTGGGAAGCACAGCTTCACCGTTAAGGTGAAGGCTGGAAACGCCATCGTGGCAGAAAAGACCTTGACAGCTGATGTTGCAGGAACAGGCGCCACTACAAGCACTACGACAGGTGCTACAACAGCTACGAACGGCCAGACGAACTTCGCAAGCCTGAAGAATGCATTGGTGATAGGGTTCGGCGTGTTGGTTGTGTTGCTGGTAATCCTTGGGCTTATCATAGCTTTTAACAAGATGAGCAAGGATGAGGAAGAAGAGATACCGACCAGCGAAGGCCAAGCTTATTACTAAACTTTTTTCTCTTTTTTTATATTTTTTTTAAGAATTCTAAATTTTCAGGCTTACTACCTTGCTTATTCCGTCCTGCATCGATACCCCGTATATCTGGTCTGCTTCTATTATTATGTGGTCGTTGTGGGATATCACTATGTACTGCGCCTTTTCAGAGTATTTCTTGATGAGCTTTGACAACAGCTCTGAGTTCCTTTTGTCCAGTGCTGCGTCTACTTCGTCTAGCAGGTAGAAGCTTGCCGGGTGGAATTCCTGGATGGCGAATATGAATGCTAATGCCGCTAGGCTTTTTTCTCCTCCTGACAGCCCTCTTATGTCCAGGTATCTGTTGCCTGCTATCCTTACTTTTATGTCTACTCCTCCCTCGAACACGTTTTGCTTGTTTTCTAGTTCTAGGAATGCTTCTCCTTTGGTTGAGAGCTGTAAGTAGCATTGCTGGAAGTTTTCCTGCATTACCTTGAATGTTTTCATGAAGCTGTACTGTTTCTTGCCGTCTATCTCCTGCATCATGTTCATAACAGATTCTTTTTCCGTGACAAGCTTTTCTTTCTTGTCCATGACTTCCTGGTATTGCTTTTGGACCTCTTCGTAGACCTCTAAGGCCCTTAGGTTTACGTTGCCCATGTCTTTCATCATCCTGTCGAACTGCCTTATTTCATAGATGAGCTGCTCTTCTGTTATGTTCCTCCTTATCTTGGCGTCTAGGTAGTCTTTGAACTCTTCCTGCAAGCCTGCCAGTTCTGCCTCTATTTTTGCATTGTCCAGCACTGACCTGTTTAGCTTGTCTTCTACAAGCTTTATCTCTTCCTCTTTTCTTATCTGCTGGTTTTCCTGTTTCTGTATGAATTCAGTGAGCTTGTTTTTCCTTGCGTACAGGCTCTGGAATTCTGCGAAGAATTTTTTCTCTGTGGCCTCTTTGTTTTTTAGCCCTGCTTTTTTGGCTTTCAGGATTTCTTCCAGTCTTTTTATCTCTTCTTCGAAGGTTTTGTATTCTTTTTCATGCCCCCCTATTATCTTTTGGATCTTTTGCTTCTCTTCCTTGTGGTGGCCTTCTACCATCCCGTTTATCCTTTTTATTTCAGTCCTTGCTTCTATCGTTTCCAGGCTTATTTTTTGTTTTCTCTCATCCAGTTTTTTTAGGCCTTCTATGACTTCCGGCTGTTTCAGCTTCTCTCTCAGCTGGCTCCTCTGCTGTTTGGACTGTTGGAGCTCTTTTGAGTAAGCGTCTATCTTTGACTGCATTTCTTTTATCTGTCCGATTATGTTCTTTATCTCATCTGCTGTTTTTTCTTTTCCTTCTTTGAATTCGTCAAGGTCTCCTGAGAAGCCTGTTGTTCTTTCCAAGTTTGTTATTCCAGCTTCAAGCAGCGCCTTGTTTTCCTTGAGTTTCCAAAGCTCGTTTTCGTTGTTTAGTTTTTGCTGCTCCATCTCTTCAAGCTGTTTTCTTAGGCTGGTTTCTTCCTGGCTGTTTTTTGCTATGTTTATGTTTAGCTGTGTCTCTCTGAAAAGCCCTTCCTTTTTTCTTCTGTACCCTCCGATCATTGCGCCGCTTTGCTCTGCCAAGTCGCCTTCCAGTGTGACCATCCTTGCGTTGCCTATTCCTATTCTTCTTGCTAGGTTGATGTCCTGGACCACTAATGTGTTGCCGAAGACGTATGAGAATACGTTCTCGAATTTAGGATCATACTTTATGAGGTCTGCTGCCAGGCCTATTACCCCTTTTTTTATTGCCAGCTCTTTTATTTTCGGGTTTGTTGGTGCTGGCTTGATCTTGTTCAGTGGCAGGAACGCGGCTACTCCTAGCTTGTTCTCTTTCAGGTAGTTGATGCATTTTGTTGCTGTTTCGTCTGTATCTACCACTATGCTCTTTATTCTTGTCCCTGCTGCTATGTCTAGTGCTAATGAGTATTTTGAGTCAGTTTCTCCCAGTTCTGATACTGTCCCGTATATCCCTTTGCCTAGCTCCAACACTTTTTTTATCGCTATGTCTGCCGCTGCGAATTCCTGCGCATGTGTCTGCCTGGCTCTTAGCCTTGCCAGCTCTTCTGATATTTTTATCAGGTTTTGCCTCAGGCTTTTTAGTTTTGATGTGAATTCTGAGTCTTTTTGCTCTTTTTGGGACAGCTCTTTTACTGTTTTGCTGAACTCCTGCCTCGCTTCTTTCAGCCTGTTCAGCTTTTCCTGGTCCTCTTTTTTCAGGTTAAGCAGCTCGTTCAGCTTTTCGTCTGATGTTTTTAGCTGCAGTTCCAGCTGTGTTTTTTTGGCTATAAGCTCCTGCTTTTCTCCCTGCATTTTCAGGAGCTCTTCCTGCTTGAGGTCTATCTCTTTCTCTATGTCGTCTATTTTTGTGTCGAAGCCGGCGTCTTTTATTCCGTGTTTTGTTTTGAAGCTGTTCAGTTCTGATTGTATTTTTTGCTCTTCTTCTGCGAGGAGTTTTATTTTTTGGGTCAGGTCTGTTTTTTGAAGGTCAAGCTCGTCTATTTTCTTGTCATGTTCCTGTATTTCTTTTCTCAGCTGCGGGATTTTTGCTGTCAGCTTTTGTATCTCGTTTTTGCATGTGTTTCCCCTTTCTTCGTCTCTGGCTATCGCGTCTTTCAGGTCCATCATTTCTTTGCTTAGCTTTCTTCTCTCCTCGTCACCTTTTGCTGTCATGTCTTCGTTCAGCTTCTTGGTCTCTTCCCGTTTCTGCTCTATTGTCTGGTTTAGTTCGCTTATCACCTTCTTGATTCTCTCGATTTCCTGATTTTGCTTGCTTATCCTTGCTACTATCTCTTCTTTTTTTCCTTCCTTGTCTTTTATCTGTATGTTAAGGTATGTTGCCTTGTTGTCTTTTACGTTTTTTTCAAGCTCTTTGTATTTTAGTGCGTGGTCCCTGTCTTTTTTCAGCTCTTTCAGGTGCTTTTCCCTTTCTGCAAGCATTATGCTGGCTTCCTTCAGCCTTTCTTCGACGATGTTGAGCTCGCTTATCGATTTTTGTTTCTTGTCTTCCCATACTGATATCCCCGCTATTTCTTCCACCAGTTCCCTTCTTTCTTCAGGCTTCATTTCCATGAAGTTTACTATGTCTCCCTGGAGGATTACGTTGTGGCCATCAGGCTCTATGCTTGCTGCCCTTAGCAGGTCCACGACTTGCTGTCTTGTTCTTACCTCGTCGTTTATCTTGTAGAGGCTGTTTCCAGAAGGTTTTACTTTTCTTGTTATCATTACTTCCTGCTTGTCTACCGGGAAGTGTTTGTTAGAATTGTCAAAGAGGATAGAGCACTCTGCTTCTTTTGCCGGTGTCCCTTTCTTGCCGCCGTTATAAATCAGGTTCGCGGATTTTTCTGCCCTTAAACTCTTAGCAGATGTCTTGCCAAGGACGAAGCAAAGTGCGTCCATTATATTTGATTTTCCCGATCCATTTGGGCCGAGGACGCAATTGAAGCCTGATCCGAATACCAGCTCTGTTGGCTTTGCGAATGACTTGAATCCTTTGGCACTGATTTTTTTTATAACAGTCAAATTAGCTTTTCCTCCTTTTTCTAGGATAGGCATGTAATCCTTATTTATATAATTTATTCTTATAAAAAAAGCTTTTCTTTTTAAGGTTTATAGTATTTCAAAAAAATTCCGGAAAACATTCAAAGATTTGAAGTTTGTCCTATATGACCAGTGAAGTCATTCAGTTAGTTGTGAACTACTATAACCTAAATTTTCTATTTTGAAGTTATAGCTTCCTGCGAGTACCTTACTATTGTAAGGCCTGTTTGTCGCAGATTACTCACAAATTGCGAGTAGGCTGTCCACAAGCCATTTGCGGATAGGTAACGTAGCAGTATGTTAATTGCGCTGTTCTCATCCCTGTCAATTACGTTACCACAATCACACTTATACACTCTTTTATGTAAGGGCATTTCTTGCTCCTTTCCACAACAGCAACATTCCTTGGTAGTGTTCTTTTCATTGATTTCTATTACTCTCTTTCCTACAAGCTTTGCTTTGTAGGTTAGAAACCTAACGAAACGGGAAATGTTACCGGTGTTATGCAAACTCCTGTTCAGATTTTTAGCATACTTATTCTTCTGGGCTAATTTTTTAGTTTCCAATTTTCCAACAACAAGTGTATTGGCTTTCGTATTGTCTACTATCTTTCTTGAGAGCTTATGTTGAAAATCTTTTAACTGGTTTGCAGATTTTCTTTTACATTTTGCTAAGGTTTTATGTAACCCGCCCCATTTCCTGCTTCCCTTCTTACAATGGTCTCTTCTGCTTTGTATTTCAGCTATTGTTTTTTCCCAGTGCTTGTCAGGCCTTTCATTCTTGAACTCTATAAACTTTCCTTTATTGTTTACTGCTGTATGCTTAACAGCTCCTAAATCAAAAGCTTGATACAGTTCATTATCAATATACTGTTTCTCTTGTTTTTCATAAGTCACCGACAAATAATATTCATCATCTTTTTTGTAAACTGCTATCTGGTATATCTTTTCAAAACTGATTTTTTTTGGAAGTGTCTCCCTCATTGAAATTCCATCTTTTTTGCTTACATTTGAGCAAAAGCAAATG
>JAUYDG010000056.1 GCA_030691925.1 Nanobdellota archaeon | reverse complement strand
CTTTTTCTTTTATTTCTTCCATGACTTTCGGTGTTGCTTTTGCGGGTATGAGCACTATTGCTAGATCGACGTCATCAGGTATTTCTTTTATGCTCTTATAGCATTTTTTATTCAGCACTTGTTCCTTTTTCGGGTTTACCGGATAAATATTTGGGATTTTGCTTTTTAGCATGTTGTCCATGACTATCTTTCCTTCCTTGAAGCTGCCGTCCGGCCTTTTGTCGTCTGTTGCTCCGATAACTGCCACGCTTTTCGGCGTAAAGAAGTTCTTGATACCCTCTATCTTTATTCTGCTTCTGGGCTTGAAAGCTTTTTTTCTTTCGAATCTTAACAGGCCGTCTACTGGGATGATTTTTTCTCCAGAGCAGGCCATAGGGTTTATTTCTAGTTCTTTGATGATGTATTGCGAGTTTGAGCATGGAGAGAAGTCTTTTGCCAGCGTGTTTAGTGTTCTTATCGTAGATATCAGCTTTTCTTGGTTAGCTCCTTTTTTTCCCCTGTACCCTTGGAGTATAGGGTATATCTTCAGCTCTTGCAGCATCTCCCTTGCATCTTTTTCTGAGACTGGCGGCAGCCTTATGCTTATGTCTTTGTATATCTCTGTTGTTAAGCCTCCCATCCCTACGGTGATGAAGTGTTCGAACTGGTCGTCGTAGAGCATGCTTACCAGCATTTCGTGGTCTATGTTTATGTATTCTGTAAGCAGGACGCCGGTTATCCTCGCATGAGGCGCTTTGTTCTTTACGTTTAGCAGCATCCTTTCATAGGCGTTTTTCAGCGCTCTTAGGTTGTTGTCTACTATTTTGACGCCTCCGACGTTAATCTTGTGCATTATATCAGGGGAGGATATCTTCATGACGACTTTATTGCCGTAATTTTTTCTTGCCTTCCTGATTTCTGATGCTTGGTAGATGAGGCTGTGTTTTGGGGTGGGCATTCCTATTTCTTTTAGAACGCCATATACTTCTGATTCGTAAAGGTTGTATCTTCCTTCGCTTTCAGCGTTCATTAGGATTTTCTCGATTTTTTCCATTTTTTGGGACAATCTGGGCAAATTGAAGGATTTATTTAAATCTTTCTGTCTGCTTTTCTTGTCGTTTAATGCAACAAATTTTATTAACAAAGAGGGCTATCCTTGTATTATGATAATACTGTTAGATATGGACGATGTATTGGCAAGTTTTGAAGGGGGTTTTTTAGACAAGTGGAGGGCTGAATATCCTGATAAGCCTTACATAGCCTTGGAGGACAGGACAACTTTCGGCCTTGATAAGCAGTATCCTGAGGAGCTTCTGGATCTGGTCAGGTCAGTATACAACGCTTCAGGGTTTTGCAAGTCATTGAAGCCTATTCCCGGCAGCCTGGAAGCTGTTCTGGAGATAAAGCAGGAAGGCCATGATGTTTTCATATGCACTGCCCCGCTATCGCATTACGAGAATTGCGTATTGGAAAAGTATGAATGGGTGGAGCAGCATCTCGGTAGGGAATGGGCGAAGAAGATAATACTGACCAAAGACAAGACATTGGTAAGAGGGGACTACTTGATAGACGACAACCCAAACATCAAAGGGATAGCAGTTCCATCATGGGAGCACATAGTTTTTGATATGCCTTACAACAGGAGTGTAACAGATAAGAGAAGGTTGAAAAGTTTAAAAGATTGGAAGTCTTTGCTCGTTAAGGCTTAGTTCTCTTTTTTCTTGAAGAACAGCCAGTTTTTTCCTGGCTTGAATTTTATGAGGCAGTAGTTGCCTTTCAGTTTTTTGCCCTTGATGCTTATGATATATTTTTTGCCGGTTTCTTGCTCCAGCATTTCATAGGTGCCTTTGTCCCATACTTTTACCTTTCCTGCTCCGTACAGCCCTTCGGGTATTTCTCCTTCGAAAAAAGCGTAGTTTAGCGGGTGGTCTTCGACTGCTACGGCAAGCCTCTTGACTTTAGGGTCTTTTGAGGGCTCTTTTGGTATTGCCCATGACTTAAGCATGCCTCCCATCTCGAGCCTCAAGTCCCAGTGCAAATGGCTTGCATGGTGCTCCTGTATAGAATAAATCTTTCCTTTCATTTCTCGCCTTTTATCTTTGCAGCCTTTTTCTTGTAATCGAGGTTGTACGATTTCAGGTAGAACTGCAGCCATTTCCAGTCTTTCTTGTCAAACAGCTGCATAAGGTCTTTTTCTATCTTTTCAGGATCCTTGTTCTTAGACCATCCTAAGCGGTTAGCGACTTGTATCACATGGGTGTCAACGACTATGCCCTCTACTTTGTTGAATCCGTGGGCAAGTATTGCGTTTGCTGATTTTCTTCCAATGCCTGGAATCTGTATAAGTTCTTCCATCTTATCAGGAACTTTGCCGTGGAATTTTTCAACGATCATTGCTGAAGCGTTCTTTATCATTTTTGCCTTGTTTTTGTAAAACGTTATTGGGCTTATTATTTTTTCAACGTCTTTCATGTCTGCTTTTGCGAGCTTCTTAGCATTAGGATACTTTTTGAAAAGCTCTTTTGTAACATTGTTCACGACTGTGTCAAGGCACTGGGCTGAGAGTATTGTCGCAATTGCGAGCTCGAACGTGTTTGAGAAGTCTGTATAATGGTGGGTCTTGGGGTAAAGCTTTTTTATCTCCTCTAGTTGTTTGCGCGCCTTTGCCTTGTCCATGCATTATTAAATGCTCTTGGTGTTTTTAATTCTTTTCTGTCGGAAACAGGAAAAAATATTAGTAACCAGTAAAACTTGACTATAAAAAAATTTATTAACTTCTTCGCCGAATTTTAGTTATCTAATGGTTCAGAAGAAACTTACAGAGATAAGCGGGGATAAAGAACCTGTGAAAGAGGTTATAAAAGCGGAAGAGCTTGCCAAGAAGCAGAGAGAAATCTCGGTAGCAGAATTCTTTGCGAAAAACAGGCACTTGTTAGGCTTTGATAATCCGAGGAAAGCCTTGCTGACTACTATAAAGGAGGCTGTTGATAATAGCCTAGATGCCTGCGAAGAGATGAGAGTACCTCCTGATATTATAGTAATGGTATCCCCTTTGGAAGGCAAAGAAGCTTCAGTAGCTGACAGGTTCTTAATATCGGTAGAGGATAATGGGCCAGGCATTGTCAAGCAACAAGTCCCAAGAATATTCGCCAAGCTTTTGTATGGTTCTAAGTTCCACACGATGAAAATGAGCCGTGGACAGCAAGGGATTGGGATTTCGGCAGCGGGCATGTATGGCCAGTTAACAACTGGTAAGCCTGTAAAAATAACTACAAGGATTTCGCCTAAGAAGCCTGCAATGTATTATGAGCTCCACATCGACACGAAGAAGAACGAGCCGGAAATCCTTAAAGAGGAAGAGACTGCATGGGATAAGGATCATGGCACCAGGGTTTCGATAGAGCTGGAAGCAAAGTACGTGAAAGGCAGGCAAAGCGTTGAAGAGTACTTGAAGCAGACTGCAATTGCAAATCCTCATGCTTCGATAATTTATTTTTCTCCTGAGAGTCAGAAGGTAGATTTTCCAAGAGCCACTAAAGATTTACCGATGGAGCCTAAGGCGATAAAACCTCACCCTTATGGTGTAGAACTGGGCATGCTGATGAACATGCTCAAAGAGACCAAGGCCAGAAATTTACAGGCTTTTCTAAAACAAGAATTTTCGAGGGTAAGCCCGAGGATTGCCAAGGAGATATGCCAAAAAGCAGGGCTTTTCGAGAACGCAAGGCCTTCCAGGATCGCTACGCAGGAAGTAGACAAGCTTTACAAGGCAGTCAATGAGACGAAGATAATGGCTCCGCCTACAAATTGTCTGGCGCCTATAGGTGAAGAGCTTATGCTTAAAGGCTTGAAGAAAGAAGTTAACGCAGAATTTTACGCAGCGGCTACCCGGCCTCCGTCAGTTTACAGGGGGAATCCTTTCATCGTAGAAGCTGCAGTAGCATATGGCGGAGAGCTGCCGGCTGAAGAATTAGTTAGGGTGATAAGATTTGCCAACAGGGTGCCGCTGCTTTACCAGCAGAGCGCTTGCGCAGTCTGCAAGTCCATACTCGAGACTAACTGGAGAAACTATAGCATAAGCCAGAGCAAAGGGGCATTGCCAACAGCCCCCATGGTAATAATGGTTCACATGGCATCAGTCTGGGTGCCTTTCACTTCAGAGTCAAAGGAGGCGATAGCGCATTATCCTGAGATAATAAAAGAGATGAAATTAGCATTGCAGGAATGTGGGAGGCAATTAGCGCTTTTCCTTTCAAGGAGGAGGAAGGCTGAGCATGAGGCAAAGAAAAAATCCTACATAGAAACCTACCTCCCCCATATAGGCATAGCTTTGAAAGATATATTAAGCTTAAAAGAGGAAGAAACGAAAAAAATAGATAAGCATTTGAAGGAGATTTTGGAAAAGCATAGGGGGTCAGAGCATGACAAAGACATTGAGTAAGATCAAAGAGTCAGCAAGCGATATTTACCAGAAGATTTTGAAAAAGAAACAGCCATCCATGACTTTTCCGTTAAGGGTATTGAACAACGTGAAGTATGACCCCAAAAAAGGATTTTTTGAACTGCTGGGCAAGACTAAAATAAGAACTTTAAGCGTGAACACTGTTAAGACATTCGCCCAAACGCTGAGAATGATGGCGATATCAAAAGACCTGCTGACTACCGACGACATGGCCACTAAAAGGGAGGTCTATTACGTGAGCAAGAACTGGGGGGATGCCAGGTTCCATGAGCAGGTAGAATCTGATACAGTGATGGATGATGTGGAAGCAATGTTCATGGTAAACAGGGAGCAGCTTGGATTCTCTGCTGACGAGCACGGAGGTGACGTGGCAGGAGAGCTGATAGTGATAGACAAGAATCCTGACACGAAAAAAGTAATAAAGATTGACTGCACTAAATTCGGCTCGGGAGCTTACTCTATCCCTACTTCTGTAGAGCATCTGGAATTCGAAACCGATGCAAAGTTCATACTTGCTATCGAAACTAAGGGTATGTTTGAGAGGCTTAACAGGCACAACTACTGGAAAAAAGTGCACTGCGTGATAGTATCAATGGGTGGAGTGCCTTCAAGAGCATGCAGAAGGTTCATCAGAAAACTGGCAGATGAGAAAAAATTGCCCGTTTATGTATTTTCCGACGGAGACCCGTACGGTTGGTCATCAATATATAGGACACTCAAGGTGGGTTCAGGTAATGCTGCGCATATCAATGAGTTCTTCTGTGTGCCGCAAGCAAGATTCTTGGGTATAACTGCTCAAGATATAACAGACTATAAACTACCGACACATCCTTTGAAAGATGTAGACCTTAAAAAGATAAAAGATTTGTTCAAGAACGACCCTTTTATTCAAAGTCATAAAGAATGGGCTAAGGAACTGAAACTTTTAGAGCAGATGGGAAAAAGGGCAGAACAGCAGGCACTTGCAGCCCATGGGCTGAATTTTGTGATGGAAAAATATTTGCCTCAGAAGCTTAAACACCCTGAGAAGTTCTTACCTTAAATTTTTTTTCTTAAATAAAAATCTTATAACCTTTCTTATGAGTATTATCAAACCTAAGATTATGCCTGATAGGATTATAGCAATAAGTAATGGGATTCCAATGATTATAAGGATTACAAAAACTAGTAAGAATATTAAAAATGTTTTAAGGATTTTGTGACTTCTTACTTTCTTATCGGGCGGTATGGTAGTTTTATTATCTTTTTTAGATAAAGACTTTATGACTTTTCTTGTTATTAATACAAGAACAGCAATTATGATGATTAGGATTATTAGTATTAGCCACGGGAAACCGCTCGTCTGCTCTGAAACTTCAATTGGGGGTGGGCATGGCGTTGTATATTTCTCAATCGTGTAAGCCATAAAAAGAGCAAGGAAAGGTTCTTGTTTTTTAACCTGCATCACTTTAGAAGTATCAAACCCCTCTTTTCGTATGCGTTCCAATTCTTTGTCAACAATATTATTATTTGTGGCTGTCTTCTCAATCAAAGATTTCCAATCCTTTTCAAGTTCTGCAAAAGAAGTGCCGAACGCATTCTCCGCAGCTTGATATACAGTAACACCTTTGTCGTACTCTGAAAGAAGTTTGTGCATGCCCTCTTTGCCGTATCTTTGATAGATGTAACTGAAGAAGCTCATAGTCTCGGCTTCGGACAGGTAAACCGATTTCATGTCATCCTTGTTGATATCATTTAGTTTTGAGAGCTCGACTAGAGGCGGGTTTTTTGTCTTAGCAGATTCGATTAGTTGTTTGAAAGCATCACGGTTTATGACAACATTAGTTTCTAAATTTTCCATATCTTTTTCATTTACGTTATCGAGCCAGCATTCCAGCGCTGCATAAGTGGCTAAGCCTTCGCTGAACCAGCTCAGCCAGTATTCGTTGTACATCCCTTTCTTGACGAGTTCTGGAACTTCAGAAAGGCTCTTTGCCCCGGTAAAATATATCCCCGGGTAGAGCTGCCTCATGTAAACATGGCCTAGCTCATGTGGGATTCCCATGCTCGACAAAATCCAAGTCTCTTTTTTGCTTATCGTTTTCAACCACATTAATTCATCGCCGATGTCAGATGATGGGCCGCCACCGCTTGAATCCTCAGTCAAGCCGCCCGGAGGGTTGTATCCGAAACCTTCTGTCGCTTCGTTCTTATCGTACGTCATGAACATCTTGATTTTGAGCTTTGGCTCCCCGCCGTAGACTTTAGCAACTGAGTTGTAAGCCCGTTCTGCGCCTAAGAGCATCAGAGCTGCTTCTTCCGAGTCCTGCGGGTGGAAATAAACTGCGAAGTGCTTACTTTCTTTTTTCAGCTCAAGGTTCACAGTCTCTTTTGAATCTCTAGAGAGCAGTCCAACTAGTGGTCTTGCTTTTTCTTTATTTGGTACGCTCGCGTACGTTTTATCGCCAAGTACTGACCAGTCAAAACGGTAGTCATTTCCTTCTTTTAGTATGGGAAATCTTTCGTTGCCAAAGATGTAAGCTTTAAAAAAATCAGAATAGTCATTGCCTGAAACAGTGTTGAAAGCATTCAAGACATCTTCGATAGTATAGCCGATGCCTTTTAAGGCATAGTTTTCATAGATGTATTTTGTAACATCTTTTATGTCTTTTTTTCCGTGCGTTACTTCAGTCATTGATTCGTCCAGCATTTCTAGAACTAGATCGCCCTTTATGTAAGGGACAGGGTGATAGTAGCCACGATCTCCTGTTTCTTGGTTCATTCTGTAATAATCTACCAGCGCAATGTCATATTTTGTCCCGATGCTCGGCTCGAAAATCATCTGCCAGTTCTTCCATGACAAGTCAGGAAAAGTGAACGGCTCCCATTGTTCTTTCTCGATTTCAGGAACAACATCAAGCTTTTTGTAAATCGGATAAAGTATGAACGGGCTTAACGCTTCGCCAAACCACCAAACTTTTCCCCCTTCCTCATCGTTTTTATAATAAGCAGGCCTTAAGAACCAGTAATGCCATATCATCCCTTCAAACATCCCCCAGCTCCTGTCAGCCCTGTTAATTGTAATTCTGAAAGGCTCCCCCATATAATCTCCTGGCAACGGAAGTTCTGTGATAAAAACGTTAAGTTCTTTCTGCGGAAGCTTGCCAACGTTTTCATGGAAATAATCTGCGCAAGTCTTTAGTCCGGGAAGATACTTGCTCTTGTCGTACTTTGTTTTGCCGCAAACACCTACGTTCAGCTTTTGATTGTCACCGAAGCTTTCAGAGTAAACGTCAATTTTTCCTAGGGCGATAAGCGCGTAAAGGTCTCTTAAGCTGGTTTCAAAAGAGTTCTCTCCAGTTTTCTTCCAGGTCTCATCAACCATTATCTTCCAGCTTTCAGGCAGAGCAAAATTAACCTTTATATTGCCTTCCCCTTGAGGCGCAAGCAAGATCCTTCCAGTATGGACAAGGCCGCAGTCTTTAGAAACGTATGCCAGATAAGTAGGATAACTTTCTAGATTAAGAGCAAACGGGATGGCTGTGTGTGCAGAATACTCTATAGTGAATCCGGAATCTGAATTAACCCCCCATGTGTCCTGGTCAGTCTTTTCAACGCGGATATCCTTGCCTTGTGAGTCATAAGCTTTCTTTATTATTATCTGCTCTTCGTATTCTTCCCAATCCCGGTTATTGTTGCTGAGGTGCAGTTCTCTTCCTATGCCTGCTGGAAAAACTGCCTTGACATTAACAGTGTTCTGGTCTCCGAAGTCCTCCATCAGCTGAACATCATAGCTTGCAATAGTTTGAGCAGTGCTTATTCTACAGGCTAAACAGATTATTAACACTAAAAACAGTATTCTTGCCTTGTTCATCTTTAAACCTTAAAGATTTTGAGAATTAAATCTTTTTCTATTTGAAAATAAGACAAGAATTAGAGCCTAAAATGTTATAACTTGATTCACCCATTTTCTAAATCTTCTAACAGGCTTATATCAAATTTCGGGTTACACACCACGAGTATTTTCATGTCTTTCTTGTAAGGGTTTATCGCCTTGTGCGGAGCGTCTTTTGGCTCTATCGCGAAAGTATCTCCTTTCTTAATGCTGTAAGCATAGTCTCCTACTCTCATTTTTCCTCGGCCGGACAGTATGTAATAAACCTCTTCCAACTCTGGATGCTTGTGAAGGTGCGCCTCTCTTCCCGCTTTTATTACTACTGTTGCAAGGCTTATGTTCTCTGACTTGTATACCTCTTTCAGAGGTCCGCACAGGTCGTCTATCGCCTTTACATCTTTTTCATTAACGATTTTCATTCTTATCTCCCATTATTTTTAAAAACGTGTCGACTACTTTTTCGTCTAGCTGTGTTTTTTTAAGCTTCTTTAGCTCTTCTACGGCCTGTTCTTTGGTTTTTCTGTTGTAGTGCCTGAACATGGCGTCGTAAGTGTCGCATACGGCTATGATTCTTGAGCCTAATGGTA
>JAUYDG010000055.1 GCA_030691925.1 Nanobdellota archaeon | reverse complement strand
AGGACTTGCAAGCCTAGGATTCGTAACATTTGAAATCAAGAAAATAATCACATACAAAGAAGAACGATCCTAAAAAAACAAAAGGTTTATATCTTTCAATCTAAAACGCAATGCAAATGGGAATAGAAGAATTTGCCAAACAAAACACGAAATACTGCAAGCTGAAAACAGCAGGCGAAAGCGAACAAGGAATACCGATATACGCTATGGAATTAAGCGATGGAAAAGGGCAAAGAAAAAAAGCCATGCTCGTCTCCTGCCTACACGGCAGCGAACAGAACACAATATCAGACAACCTAAGCACATTAGAAGCGATACTATCATCAGATTTGCTAAAAACATGGGATATTCTCTCCATACCAGTGGCCAACCCTGACGGAAAAGAGCACGGGGCAAGGTACAACTCAAAGGGCATAGACCTTAACCGCGACTTTATCAAGAGAGAAGCAAAGGAAACAGGGATTATCATCGAAGCGTATGATAAGTTTAAGCCGGAAGTGGTACTGGACTATCACTCCACAAAAAAATCTGTAGACTCCTGCATAATCATACCAGACAAAAACATAAAACTAAACCTGCTTAAAAGCGTCATCTCCTCATACAGCCTAACAAGGAAAAAAAAGAGCTTAACCCGGGTCCCCCACCTGATATCCACTCAAGAAAAAATATTTGCAACGCTTCTTTGCGAAGGAATCTACCAGTTAGATGAAGATGTAGGCGGGCTAGTCAGCTACGCAATAAAAGAATCAGGCTTGGCCGCTGTAATAGAAAGTGCTGACAACGACTTTGCCGCCTATGTTTCTACAAGCATATTAAAAAAATTATCACCCTAAAAATGGACGATGAACTAAAAAAGCTAAGGGAGCTTAACCTTAAAGAAACAAAGGAGAAACTAAGGCAAATACCAGAAGATAAAATCTTGATAAAAAAATACCGAGAAAAAGACGACACATACAAATGGCTAGCCCGAAAAACAGCGCCAAACTTAACAAGCTTACTGGGGGAAGAGCTTACAGCAGGGTTCATAACAGCAGCAAAAAGCCTGAAGAAGCTAGCATTCATGGCATCATCAAAAATACAAATCCTGGGAGCAGAAGCAGCATTGTTCAGGCACCTGAAAGAACATTCTAACCCGCCGAAGCACGGGATAATCTACAAACACAATTCAGTAAAAGAAGCGGAAAACAAGGGAAAAGCAGCAAGACAGCTAGCAGCGAAGATATCATTAGCAGCGAAGAAAGACTACTTCAAGACAGGTTGATAATCATTCCCAGTCAGGTAATTGAGTAAATCTTCTATCTGATCCCTTTGGGCGCCTTGGAGATATAACTGGTGGTTATCCGGGTTTTTCCAATCCCTCTTTTTCAGCTCTTCAGGAAAAACAAAACTTGGAAGACGTGACTGGTTATTTTCTGGAAGAGGCTGATATTCTACCTCTCCTTTGGAGATCATATCAAGAACATCCTTGTAACTGTTACTATAGACTCCGTAAGTGCTGTACCACCTTACACCTTCATCTGAGTGAAAGTATGACGGGTCAGCAATAAGATCCTTTGAGGTCATTATCTTAAAGCCAGCGTCCAACGCGCCTTCTGCCGTGCTTATCACGCACGCCGTAGCGTTGATGCCCATCAAAAGCAGGGTGTCTATGTTATGTTTCCTTAATTGTTCTGCCAGGTCAGTACCTGTAAAACCATCATCACAAGATTTTGTAACGTAAACTTTTTTCTCCAGGCTGTCAACCTTTTCTTTCAACACCTCAATAGTTGGCCCATAACCTTCATACTCAAGAACAAAAACAGGTATGTTCTTCTGTTTGCAATAGTCTAACACGCCTATTTGGTAAGGAATCTCCTTCGTCTGCTCCTCAGTGAGTATACTTTTTAGGAAAGGAGCCTGCATGTCTATCAGCAGAACTGCTAAATTACCTATCTTATGCTTTTTGGTAACTTTCTGCTCTAACGTCTGCTGAGGCGTGTAACTGTGAAGCGTCGTGCAACCTGTGCTCGCGAAAATAGTCCCAGCCAAGGCTAACGCTGCCAGCCCTTCACTAACGTAACTCAATAGCCTGCCTCTTTTCATAAGACTTTAGCTTTTCCTTGCAGATTTAAATACCTTTCGGGAAAAAACGGATTCAGGGCTTATCAGCTCTTACCAGCAGGTTTTTATACTGGGCCTAAAGAGGTATTCCTCAATGATATCCAAACTGACAGCATCGATAAAAAAGAAAGTAAAAATCCCAATAAAGAAAGGAGACACAGTGCTGTACTTAGGAGCCTCTCATGGGACAACGCCAGAGATAGTGGCAACAATCGTTGGCGATGAAGGATTCGTGTTCTGCCTGGACATAGCGCCTGATGTCGTGAAAAAACTGGTAGAAGTATGCGAGAAGCACGAAAATATGACCGCTTTATTATTCGATGCCAACAAGCCAGAAGAATACAAGGACAAGGTCACAAAAATAGACGTGATATACCAGGACATAACCCAGAAGAACCAGGTGGAAATCTTCCTGAAAAACATAGCAACCTTTTTAAAAGAACAAGGATTCGCGATAATAGCCCTAAAAACGAAAAGCATAGACTCAGTAAAGGGCAAAGAAGAGGTTCTACGACAAGTAAAAAAACAATTAGAAGAAAAGCTGGAAGTTATAAGCATAACAGACCTTGAGCCATACCACAAGGACCATTACTTCATAATCTGCAGGAAAAAATGAGACTCAGAAACCTGTTCAAACCCAAATTATTGGAAGCGAGACTAACAGAACCTGATAAGCTAAAAGAGGGCTTGGTATACGCTATTCGCCATGATAAAGGCTCAAGCATATTCTTGTACGTAGACGGACAGAATGACATACTATTAAGTGAAAGGTGGCACACAGTATCTTCTTTATGTGTCCATAACAACTGGCTTTATGATGGGGGTTATAAGATCGAAAATCACGGATTTTTAAGCGAACTAAATCTAATCTTAGGATTTGTTATGGATACGATAACCGGTAAAGATGTCATGGAAAGAGAGAATAACACGGTCTATTCTTTATGCTCCCATAACGGAGTCCTGTACAGAGGGAGCTACGACAGTATTTTCGAAGTCTCAACCGGCAGGAAAATAGCGGACAGGCTTGGACAGGTCACAGCCATGTGCTCTCACGAAGGAGTCTTATACGACTGCGGAACAGATTTGTACTACGATAACATGATTCACAGAGAAGGAGTATATGACACATTTAAACCAAAGATTGTACATAAAAAATATCAGACTAAAACGTTATGCTCACATAAAGGAACCTTGTACGGTCTAGGCTGGGACCAGTATGCTAAACCTTTTGGCAGGTGGTTCTTGTTTGACATATTGAAAAACAAAAAAATATCAGGAATATCAGAAAAGCGCCACGTAACAACTATGTGCTCTTACAAGGAGGAGCTGTACAAAGGAGGATATGACGGCGTATACAACACCTCCGGGCGTATTGTAATAAGCAAAGGCCATATCACAGCGATGTGCAGCATACCTGCAGAGCTTGCAGAACAGATAAAACATTCGTATAATCACGGTTTTAACTTTGGAGATGTTCAGCACATAAATCCCAGAGGATTCATAGAATACTTGAACATAAACACGAAAGAAGAAAGAGAAAAAATCATAAGCCAGCTCTTCAATTGCGAAAACATAAACAAAGAAGTCCTCAAATGGCTGAACGAGCATGAGGAAGACACGATGAGGAAAGCCGCATTTTCAGGATAAAAAATGAAAATCCCAAACATATTCGTGCCATGCAAAAACCCGGAAGAAAAAATGGAACAGCTACTAGCAGGGCCTAAACAGGGAGCAGAAAGCCTTGAAGCCATAGAAAAAGAAAAGATGGTAGAGGATATCCTTCAGGGTTTAAACAACGAACCAAACAAAAGACCCCATGACTTATATGATAAAATAAAATCAGCCCTGTCACAAGAAGGCTACTCTAAGCTCTCACAAAAAGATGTAAGCAACAAACTATGGCCCTACATGACTCTATACGACCATTGGGTAAGGAAAGAGGGCACTTCCACTGATGTGTTTTTAAGAAAAGCAACAATAAAAGATGGAGAATACGTATTCGCAAAAGTCAAGCCAGAAAGCCTAGAAGAATTCTGTCTAAGATTCGCAAAACATGAGGAAGGCGAGCTTAACAAATCCGCTGGCAGATACCACCATCGCTCAAACTGCATAAAAGGATTCATAGCAGGCGGACTGGTATCCGGAGCACTAACAATCCTTGAACTGTACAGCCCATCCACAACCACCGTGTCCCCCACGCTCGTAGCGATTGCAGCACCATTGCTGGCCTTAGCAGTAGGAGGCGCATGCTCCCTGTTTTTCGACGTGTCAGCCCATAAAATCAATGAAACAAGGATGCGAGACCTGTGCTACATACTAGCTTATGATGAAAAAGAAGCGGTAAGATTTGCAATTTACTAAGAAGAAAATGAAAAAAAACCTGCTGGAAGAAACAAGCCTTGCACTTTTGAAAGAAGGATTCATGATAAAAAACGTAAAAGGCTGCTTTGATCTTTTAGCAAGAAAAGAAGAAAAAATACTTCTCCTTAAAATAATCGCTGACGCGAACTCGTTAAACAGCGAATCAATAGAGGAGATGAAGAGGATAGCAAGCTGCGTAAGCGCAACACCCCTGGTAATAACAGAAAAATCAGGCAGCAAGCTAGAGGACAACATAGTATACTCAAGATTCGGGATATTCACAATCAACAAAAACACCTTACAGAACTCCCTGAAGCAAAAACTTCCTTTCATAAAATCAGGAAAAGCAGGATTAACAACAAGCCTGAACGGAAGAAAACTAAGAATAGAAAGAGAAGAAGAAGGCATGTCACTAAAAGACCTCTCAAGAAAAATAGGCGTAAGCAAAAAAATGATAATCAACTACGAAAACTACAGCTCAGACATATCGCTGCAAAAGGCATTAAAACTTTATGATATATTCGGGGCAGAGGTATTTACTCCGGTAGACATATTCTCCGAGATAGAAAAAATATTATACCTGTGCACATCAGACGTAGGGAAAAAATACCAGCAACTAGGATTTAAAGCGGTAGAAACAAAGAGAAGCGCTTTCGATATCATAGCAAAAAAAGAAAAAGACCTTATACTAACCACGGTCGGTGATAATTTCAACAAAGAAATAAGCCTGTTATCAAAACTTTTAGATGCGGAAAGCCTGATAGTCTTCGAAAGAAAAAAACCAAAAGCAGAGATACCAAGAATAAAAAAGGAAGAATTCTTAGAGTTAGAGAACGAGAAAGAGCTGATAAGGGTAATAAAAGAATTCTAAAAACTTATAAACACAGAAAAACCGCACTTTTACTTATGAAACTTATTCTAGTAAGGCACGGGCAAACAAAGGAAAACAAGAACAAGATATGGCAGGGCCAGTCAGAAGGGACTTTGAGCGAAGAAGGGGAAGAGCAAGCGAGGAAGCTGGCAAAAAAGCTAGAAAAAGAATCAATAGATGTGATATACTGCTCAGACCTGCAAAGAACAAAAAACACCATCAAACCATTTTTAGAAAAGAATAACCGGCCCATAAAATACGTTGAAGCATTAAGGGAAAGAAGATTAGGCGTTCTTGAAGGGTCAACTACAGAACAAGTAGGAAAATACCTAGCTGAAAACAAAATAGGCTTTGAAACTTGTAATTTCGAAACAGGGGAAACTTTCTACGAGATGAGAGAAAGGCTAGCCAAGTTTTACGAAAGCATCGCTGA
>JAUYDG010000128.1 GCA_030691925.1 Nanobdellota archaeon | reverse complement strand
AGCCCGGAGTGTATCTTAGGCTCTTCCTCAAAAACATCCAGCCCGGCTGCGAATATCTTCCTATTTTTCAACGCCTCTACCAAGGCAGCCTCGTCAACTACAGGGCCGCGAGACGTGTTCACCAGCACGCAATTCTTCTTCATCATGCTGAACTCTTTCCTGCTTATCATGTGCCTTGTCGCATCTGTCAAAGTAACGTGGATGCTTATGAAATCAGACTCTTTTAACAGTGTTTCTTTATCAACAAACTTAGCGCAGTATTCTTTTTCAAACTCTTCATCTCTCTGCATGTCATAGTAGATCATTTCCATATCAAAGCCCTTAGCCCTTTTGGCAACAGCCTTGCCTATCCTTCCTAAACCGATAATGCCAAGCTTTTTGCCGTAAACATCCTGGCCTAAGAGAAGCATAGGCGCCCAGCCATTAAACCTACTTTGCCTTGCGAACTTGTCAGACTCAACTATCCTCCTGGCTGCTGCTAACATAAGCGCGAAGGCAAAATCCGCTGTAGTTTCTGTTAAAACTCCTGGAGTATTGGTAACTATTATGCCGTGTTTAGTAGCTGTGGCTACATCTATATTGTTAAAACCCACAGCATAATTAGAAATCACCTTAATCTTAGGATTAGACTCTATAATATCCTTGTCTATTGTGTCTGTCAGCAGGCACAACAACCCAACCTTGCCCTTTAATCTCTTTATTATCTCCTCTTTGGTCATAACCCTGTCTTCTTCGTTTATATCCAGCTCGAACTTACCTTGAAGGAGCCTGATACCATTATCGGGTATACGCCTCGTAACAAGAATTTTCGGTTTCATAAATTTTCCAAGTTAAAGCGTTTTTGTAAATTTTTAAACTTTTCGGAAAGATTTTTGTTTTTACTTAGCATAATGCGTGCTTGGCCTATACGAAACGAGAACTATGCGCCAAAAGAGAACATGAGGTAACGGGCTCCAACGACTCAGAAACCCAAAATTATGAGATCCCAAATTTAAGGGCTATAAAGCTTGTATACTCAAAATTTGACATTCTGCGCATACAAACAGTTATATTCAATAAATTCGGGTCTAAAAAAGAGTATTAGATTTGTGTTTACGACAAATCACCCATTTAAGCCTGACCATTCGCATTTTTTCTTATTGTAAAGATGGGCTACTTCACAAGCCTTGTCTGTAGGAAAAAAGACATATTTTCCGCCACATTTGTTCTTACGAAGATATCCTTTTTTAACAAGCGCACTGTATATTTTTTTATCTTTTATAATCGGCTGTTCTTTAAAAAAAGACAGTATACTTTCTTCTAAAGTCATTCCTGCAATATAACATGTCATCTTACTCAGAAAGAATATGTGGTGGAGGCATTTATCTTCGTCATGATTCCCCGTGTTTACAATGCCCTTTCTCGGATAACTAAAAGCATCATATGTTTCATCAAGCTTTTTACTTATATCATCCCGATAATGTGGCGGGACAGGATTCAGGTCATACATTATTCTTTCAATGCTCATATTAAACTACCCTAAATCAAGTCTTGTACACCCTTTTAAATAGTTTATGTTTAAAATCAAAATGCTTTTATCTTTTTGTAATAGACCCGAATTTACTTCTGCGGTTGGCTTCACCAATCCTCGACCGCTCCGCTCTGATTTTCTCAACCTGACCTTCGCTTCGCTCGGTTGGGAGAAAATCGAGGGCTCGGGAATATAACATCGTTAAATGCAATTCAAAACCCGCTTTTTAGATGCTTTTATAAATAATGAATACTTTATTTGCAATGAGGTGATTTATATGAAAAATAAATTCACATTTTTTATATCATTTCTAGTTGTTATATTATTTCTGTCAGGATGTGCACAAAAAGAAACGCAAACATCTGATAATAAAGGGGATGCAACTAAATCTGTAGCTGTAGCGCCAGTTGAAACAGAGATGGTTGATTGCGGCAAAACAGAAGATCCTTCATGTTTCTTAAAAAGAATGAATGAATGCTTGCCGGTAACTGCTAAAATGATAGGCTCAGACGGTTCAACAAACATTGAGATAACAATTCTAGGAATAGAAAATGAAAAATGCCATTTTCAGAGAAAGCTAAACAATGTTTTAAATCTTGACTGTTATTTTCCAAAAGGAACTATGAATATGGATACCCTTGATCAAACCTTCGGAAATGATAAGGGCTTGCAAAAAGTGGTTGATGATGCCTGCAAGACGCCAGGTTGGTAATCGAAGCCAATTTTTTAAGAATGTAGTTATTATAATTACGGAAGAAATACTAAAAATGAAAAGAGGCAGCATAAAATGAGAAAAAACGTTTTAATCTGTGGAGGAATTTTATTTTTTCTAGGGATTATTTTTGAATTGTTTTCAGGAGCAATACTTCCGGGAGAGGTTACAATACCTTTGATTTACGGCTCAAATCAGATTCTTTGGCTGTTTGTTGCTTTTGTTGGGTTTATTATTGGAATAGTTGGCTTGATATTAAAAAAGAAAAAGTAAAATCAGAAGAACAGCCAAAGATAGATTTAGATTATTACAGACAGACTTAATGTCTCCGGAAAAATTATGTCACTAAAAAACCTGCTTAAACTAAAAAAAGAAAAAATAATTATTGATTTATTGATTATCTTAGGTTTGCTTATACTTGTTTTATCTATTCCTTCACTTGGATATCAGAAACAGTTTTTTAGCATAGGATTAATAAGGCAGATTTTCGGAATTATTATCACTGTTTTATTAGGACTTGTTATATACTATCCATTCGCATGTGGTGCCACTTTTATTTACAGCAGAATTGTCGGGAAAGAAAAAAAATATGAAAAGAAAGATTTAGTTTTTGCAGTTTTATTTGTATTGCTATTTAATCCCATTACATACTCATTAATCATTCAAGGGGTAATGAATGTTAATCACAATGTTATTAACCAGCCCTGCGGCATAGAAATAATGGGTTTCGCTGAAAATTCACCTGCAAAAGATGCAGGTATGACTGCAGGCGAAATAATAACAAGTATAAACAGTAATAAGATTTATACTATTGACTCCTTTATTTATGCGTTGGCAAATAAAAGGCAGGGGGACAATGTTTCAATAACAACAAATATTGGGAGCTATAACTTTAAAACAATAAAAAATCCAACTAATCCTGAAAGTGCTTTTATTGGTATTAATGTTAATCAAAAATATTGCAGAAGATAATTTCAATGGATTACGGCGGGTTTTCGAACTTTCTCCGCTTCGCTCCGAGCCACGTTGCACTCTCACCTATCGGCTCGGCTTACTTAACATATGAATTCTAAATCAAATTTTCATAATGTCCTACGAAATTCCTCAGCAGTTAGAGTATCAGGAGAAGGTGGTATTCGGGCTTACTTTCTCTCAATTAGCTTGGGCTATGTTGTTTGGCTCGCAGCAAGGAGGCACAGGATACTACTTCAAAGGTGACATTGACGAAGCAGCCGTCTATAACAGAAGCTTAACAATGGATGAGATAAGCGAGCATTATAACAAGACCATTCAAGGCAACAGCTACTGTTCAGCCTATAAAATTGGCAACTTCCGTCAATGAAACAAGAAGCTACACCCTTAACTAACAGTTAGGCAGTGGTAGTTCACATGTTTTGATAGCAATATATTTATACCAGTTAATCCTACTCATTAAAAGAATGACAAAGGAAAAACCTGCAGAAAGTAAAAAAGAAGCGCCCAATATAGCTAAAAGGCTAGGCTTCCTGCTAAACCCTTACAAAAACCTGCTCAAAGATGCAGACAAGAAACCAGAAGAAACAGAACAAAAAGCACAAGAGATTGAAGAACCAAACAAAACTGAAGAACAAGAAGAGCAGGTTGAAGAAAAAAGCGAGCTGGAAAAACCTGTCCCATCCCTTGATTCTAAACCAAGGCTTGGAAAAGTCCTCTGGAAGAAAAAGTAGGCTTTACATAAATTCTCGCCAAGGGAAGATTTATAAAAAAAGCCCACCCTATAAGAATACCAAAAAGGAGGTAACTTGTGAAGATGAAAAGAACATTCTTAGCATTGCTTATAATTTCCATATTCCTATTCGGCTGCGTAAAACAACCAGCACCAGAAACACAGCCAGAAGAGATATCAGCACCTGAAGAAACAGAGGAACCAGCTTACACGCCTGAACCAACACCCATAGGATCCGGTAAAGGGACACTAAGCTTATTAGTCTCAGACCAGGAGAACGTGGTGTCAGATTTTGATTCTTTGAAAGTAAGGTTCAACATGGTCAAGGCATACAAGCCAAAAAGTTCTGAGCCTGTAACAAGTGATATCGATGTCATTGCAGACCTTACAGAGCTGCAGGGGAGTAATGCTTTGAAGATTTTAGATGCAGAGCTAGTCGAAGGCGAGTATTCAAAGATAAAGCTTTATGCCAGCAGCATCAAAGGTATTATGCTGGGCAATGAAGTGGAAGTTGTGATACCCGGCGATGCCTTGCTAGTGGAAAAAAAGTTTGAAATCAAGAACAAAGAGCGAACAACATTCGTAGTCGACCTGAAAGTTATCAAGACAGGAAAGATAACAACAGTAACAGGGCTGGAAAAATATAACATTAATACAGTACCGGCAAAAAGCGGCATAGTGCCTATAGACGTGACATACATAAAAGAGATGAACGCGGCAGAAATGATGAGTAAAATAAACGAGAAGGAAAACAAGAAAATAGACAGGCACGTGTTCATGACGCAGGAAAAAGGGTTCACACCGCCTAAGATGACAGTAGAACCAGGAACAAAAATAATATGGGAGAACAAGGATACTAAAAAATTGGGTATAACCATGGAAGGGAAGTTTGACGAATTTGTAAGGTCAAGCGGAACATACGAGTACACGTTCAACAAAGCAGGCGTCTACCCTTACAACATGAAATTCTACGTATCAAACCAGGGAGAAATAACGGTGACAGAACCTGAAGCGCCAAAAGAAGAAGAGGTAAAGCCTGGAAATCCAAGGACTGTAGCGATAACGAGCACAGGCTTCAGCCCTAATGAACTGCTGATAACAAAAGGCACGCAAGTAACGTTCGTCAACAAAGACACCAAGTATCACAACCTGATAATCGGCGGAGAAACATTGACATACCACCTAGCGCCTAACGAACAGCACGCCAAGATTTACGACAATTATGGCGTCACAACATTCTACGACGCTTACAACGTGAAGGATTATTCAGGAAAGGTTACAGTAATCTAACTTTTCTTTTTATTTTTTAAAATATTCCTTAACACTGCAGTCTCCCCTTATCTTCCTTAATCCATCAAGAATCTCGATGCCCTCTTCAGTGAGGTACCGCTCATACACCATATATTCAGGAGTCTGTTTAAAACACATCCAGCCTAAAAGTTTTTCAATTACCCTCACACTATGAGGGTCATAGGAGTGTAACTCATTGCCTATAGGCTTACAGTGCTTCTCCATCCTTTCCATAGCGTCTTTGGTTTCATTAAACAATATCCTTTCCAACTTCTCATCAGAAAAGTTGTTATTGGGGTCTAGCAGTTTAACAAGTTCGGGCCAGTAATCTTTGACAATATTCGCTATGTAATCAATCTCCTGTTTTTTCCTATCCGCCTTGAAATCTATAACCTTGTACTCTTCCTGTACCACTTTAGTCAGCCTTTTATCAGAAACATCTGTTTTGCTTAAATCCTTGTTGCCATATACGAAGATTTTAGGCAGTTTCATAATACAGTTGGATATGACGCTGGTTTTTAAACCTTTTTCAATCGGAAATCCTCCCTAAAAAACGCAAATATTAGCCTACGCTTTTATAAAAAAAACAAGAATCCAACAATCATGCAAAGAAAAACAGTTTTTTTACTTCTTATACTAGCCTTAATCAGCGGCTGCACCAGTCTAGAAGGGCCATTCAAAGTGACGAGAGTTATAGATGGAGACACGATAGAGCTTAACAACTTCCAGAAGGTAAGGTTCTCAGGCATAAACACGCCGGAAACAGGAGAATGCTACTACCAAGAGGCCAAGGCAAGGCTAGGAGAGCTGCTGCTGGGCAAAGACGTAATGCTGGAAAAAGACAAAACTAATATTGACAAGTATGACAGGGAACTAAGATACGTCTACGTCAACGGCTTGATGACCAACTCGATAATGGTCGAAGAAGGGTACGCAAGGGTTTTTGACAAGTACAAGGATGACACGAAAAAGTATGAAGAGCTTAAAAAAATCGAAGAGACAGCCAAATCAAAGAAACTGGGGGTTTGGGGCTGCGAAGAAAAGAAAGAAGAATGCCTGTACGTAGGCAGCAAAAACTCAAAAACCTACCACAAGCCCGACTGCAAATGGGCAAAGAAGATAAAGCCTGAAAACATTGTCTGCTACAAAAGCGAGCCAGAAGTGAAAGGCCTTAACCCCTGCAACACGTGCATAACTTAAAAAAATAAAAGAAGAATATCCTTATTCTTCATCGTCATCCAAATCATCATCGCCACTATCGTCATCATCCTCTCCCATCGAATCTAACTCTTCATCCTCTTCATATTTCAGCATCTTTTTTACCTCCTTAACTCATCAAAAGATTTTGAAAAAGACTATCTAATAAACATTTAAAAGGATTATTGTTCTTTAGAATAACTATCAAGGCAGCATGTTTTTAGCCTAAAAGCGCATAAGGGACCAGCATGAAAATAAAGATACTAAACCAATACATAGAAGAAGCAAAAAGCCACGCATTCGTAAGGCTCAACTACTACAAAAGCAAAACTAACCCTAAGGAAAGATTCAACCAGATAGTCAAAGGCAAAATAGGCGAGGAAATAGTAAAAGCTGTCCTGAGAATGGAAAAAATACCCTATGAGGTAGACATAACAAAGGTAGGCGAGCCAGACCGGTTCGACATAAAAATTAGAAACATAACCCTAGAAATAAAAACTATAAGC
>JAUYDG010000089.1 GCA_030691925.1 Nanobdellota archaeon | reverse complement strand
ATCTTTTCAATTTTTTCTTAGAAAACTTTATATAGAATCCTCCAGCTTTATTAAATAAAAAGCAGGTGGTTAAAACTAATGGCTAACATTGCATGGTTCAAAGAGCTTTCTAAAAAAGACATACCTACAGTAGGTGGCAAGGGCGCCAACCTAGGAGAGATGTTCAATGCAGGCATACCAGTGCCGCCAGGGTTTGTCATAACGGCAGAAGCATACAAGCGCTTCATAGAAAGCACAGGCATAGACAAGGAAATATACGGCATACTAAAAGACCTCAACGTTGAGAACAATGAAGAGCTGCAGGCAGCATCAAAAAAGATCCACGAAATAATCCTAAGCGCAAAAATGCCGCAGGACATAGCAGAAGACGTACAGGAAAGCTACGACAACCTAAATGTCAACGAGGAGGTCTTCAGAAAAGCAAGCAAACAAGCATTAGACATAATAAGGATGGGCAGAGACCCGCCATTCGTAGCAGTAAGGAGCAGTGCAACAGCTGAGGACTTACCAACTGCTAGTTTTGCAGGCCAGCAGGCAACATTCCTCAACGTAAAAGGGAACAAACGGCTGTTAGAAGCAGTCCAGAAATGCTGGGCATCCCTGTTCACAGCAAGGGCAATATACTACAGGGTAAAGAACAACTTCCCGCACGAGAAAGTATTCATAGCAGTAGTAGTGCAAAGAATGGCAAGAAGCGACAAGGCCGGCGTAATTTTTTCAATAAATCCGATGACCAACGATGAAACTGAAATAGTGATAGAAGCAGGCTGGGGCCTAGGAGAATCAGTAGTTTCAGGAAGCATAACACCAGACCAATACATAATAGACAAGGAAACATTCAAAATAAAGAGCAAGAAGCTCAACGAGCAGGACTGGATGTACACCCTAGACCCGCACATAGGCTACACGGTAAAGAAAAAAATACTGAGAGAAAAGCTCAACACACAGATACTGACAGACTCAGAAATAAGCAGGCTGGCAGAGCTGACAGAAAGGATAGAAAAACACTACGGCTCAGCACAAGACATAGAATACGCGATAGAAGGAAGCAGCATATACATAGTCCAGTCAAGGCCGGTAACAACTCTAAAAAAACCGTACGGCAAAGAAGAAAAAAAAGAAGAAGTAGCGCCAGAAATCGAAGCAGAAGCCCTGGTGCAAGGACAGGGAGTAAGCCAGGGGATAGGAAGCGGAGCAGTAAAAATAGTACGTGGAATAGAAGACCTGGGAAAAGTACTGAAAGGCGATGTACTCGTAACAAGGATGACAAACCCAGACATGGTTCCGACAATGCAAAGGGCATCAGCAATAGTAACAAATGAAGGAGGCAGTACATGCCATGCAGCGATCGTTTCTCGGGAGATGGGAATCCCATGCATAGTCGGGACAGAAAACGCAACAAAAATACTCAAAGAGAATGATATCGTGACAGTAGATGGCAGCGCAGGCAAAGTCTACAAAGGAAGAATAGAGATAAAAAAAGAAAAAGAATCATACGAAATGGAGCAAACAACAGTAGAAACAGTAACAGAAATAAAAGTCATAATGGACATACCAGAATTCGCGGAAAAAGCAGCGGCAACAGGGGCAAACGGCGTAGGACTATTAAGGAATAATTTAATGCTGGCGAGGCACGGTGAGCACCCAAGCTACATGATAAGATCTGGAAGGAAAGAGCAGCTGATACAAACAATAATAGACGACGTCAGCAAGATAGCAGAAGCGTTCAAAGGCAAGCCGGTATGGTACAGGACATTCGACGCCCCAACAGACGAATACAGGAACCTTAAAGGAGGGGAAGAAGAGCCGGTAGAAGCCAACCCTATGATGGGCTGGAGAAGCGTAAGAAGAAGCCTAGACGAGCCAGAGCTGCTAAAAGCGGAATTCGAAGCGATAAAAAAAATCCACGAAAAAGGGCTGACAAACGTAGGAATAATGATACCATTAGTCATAAGCGTAGAAGAGGTCAAAAAAACAAAAGAGATACTAAAAGAAGCAGGCCTGGAGCCGAGGAAAGACGTACAGTTCGGAATAATGGTGGAAACGCCAGCAGCGGTGCAGATAATAAAAGAGATATGCGAAGAAGGCATAGACTTCATAAGCTTCGGAACCAATGACCTGACACAATTCACACTGGCAATAGATCGGGACAACGCAAAAGTGCAGAAGCTCTACAACGAAAAGCACCCTGCAGTGCTCAGGCAGATAAAACACGTAATAGACGTATGCAAGCAGTACGATGTCGAAACCTCAATATGCGGCCAGGCAGGCAGCGACGCAGAAATGGCAGAACTGCTCGTAAAGATGGGCATAGACAGCATATCAGCAAACATAGACGCTGTAAAGAAGATAAAATACTTCGTAGCAAAAGCAGAGAAAAAACTTATGCTGGAAGCAGCGAGAAAAAAAGAAGAGTTCAGCCTCTAAGACCTTTTTTTAATATTCTTAACCCTTTCAACAACCATATTTCTTCCCGGGTCGCCAATACAGTCGCCATATTCTTTAAGAGTTCGTTCCAGCGCTGATAACAAAGGCTCTTTGTACCCTGCCTTAACTGCCTTATTATCAGCATGCATCTCATCCAGCAGGCGCCACTTCTCAAGCCGATCTATCTTTCGGCCTAGTTTTTTGTCAGAGTTCCGCAGCATCTCTTTATAATCATGGTTCAGGCTGTAGAAGCTGAAAAGCTGATCTTTGAACTTTGCATGCATGGTCAACTTTTCAAGACTGTAATCCTTGCTGCGCTTATAATGCCCCAGCTCATGCGCAATAATCGCCTTTTTCTGCTCATCATCAAAGACTGTAAAAAAATCATCACTAACAAGCAGGTAAGGGCTTTTTACCAACTGGCCTGTCCCCATCAATATATAAGGGTTGACATCCAGAAAGCTTATGATAAATATGAGCGGATTATACTTCAATGTTACCTCATCCTTCCCCACCCATGGGAACTTTTCCAGCACTTCAAGGTATACTTTCTTAAAATGCCCTTCAAATTCAGACTCTTCTGTCATGCTTTCTTCATACATTTTTCAAGTCCTTTTTTTGCGCTTAAGGTTCTTTATCCTGTCTTTTAACAATCCCGTATACATGGGATGAACGCCACCGTAACAATGATCATACTCCCTTACCATATCCTCCAAAAAGGAGAGCAACTCCTTATAATACCCTGCCCTGACAGCCTCGTTATCAGCATATAGCTCGTTGAGCATATTCCATTTTTTTAATCTCTCAATCTTATGGCCTTCTTTTTTGCATGCGCAAAGATAATCTTCCAAGTGCATACTGCTGTAATTGTGCATCGTCTTAATAAAATTCGTCTTCCTCCTGAGCACGTTATTGCTGTACCCTCTTTCCCTTTTGTAATGGCCCAGCTCATGCGCTATAGCCATCTCCATCTCCCTGTCACTAAGCAAAAAAAAGTTTGGGCCTACATACAGCGTAGGCTTAACAACAACCTCACCATTCAAGATGAACTTTTTAGCGTCAATCGAGGTGAAAGCCACATACCCTGCAAAAAAGTCAAAGGTTATTGACACATCCTTCTCATCTATCTCTGGAAACTTCTTAACCACCTTCCGGTATACCTCTTTTATACTGTCACCCAGACCCATCTTCTACACCCAGCCTGCTTTCTAAATTTTGCATCCTTGCCTTCACCCCTTCTTTACATGCCTTAGTCAAACGCCCATAATGCTCTTTAGTGATCTTCCCCAATGCAGAAAGAATCTGCTTACCATACCCTCTTGCTATCGCTTCATTGTCTGCATAAACCTCATGAAGGTTGTAACATTTTTGGATCCTTTCCATCTTACGCTTTTCCTTGTCGCTAATGCTAACAACAGCTTTTTCTGAATCTTTTTTATAATAAAGCTCCAGCTGCTCGAACAGGCAGGACAGTTTTTCTAACTTTTTTTGGCCGTATCTCTTACCCCGGATGTAATGCCCCAATTCGTGCGCAATAATCGCTTCTTTTTCCGCCTCACCAAGCCCAAAAAAGTCGGGACCGGTTACCAATAATGGCCACAATACGACAGCCCCGGACTCATCATCCTCGTAAAAAGTTTGGCGCACATAAGCAACAGACGGATCATAGCCTAGCCGTATCTCGTATTTTTTAATCTCTGGGAATTTCCCAATTACCTTAAAGTATGTCGAATACGCTTGCTTTAGTAATCCTTTGATAAATTCTTCTTCCATATTCAAAACACCTTATAATCGAAGCTGTAAACGTTCTCAACCGTCAGTAATCCTTTAACTAATTCCCAGTAGACGTCTATAGCTTTCTTTCCCTTCTCCAAACATTTTTTTACAAAGCTGAACGCTACGTCGTGCAGGCCGTTCTTAGCAGGCTTGAAGTCTAGCCTGAACGAGTATTTCAGCCCTGCGATGTTGTGTTCTATCATGGCCTTTATCCATGCTACCTCAAAAGCGAAGGCCTTGGCCTCCTCGTTATGCTGGTTAGCTAAGCTTTTCGTGAAAACATGCCCTAGCTCGTGGCCTATCGTGAGCATTAAGGCATCAAGATGGTTTTCCCTTATGAATATTTCCGGCAGCTCCTTGTTCACGGCAAATCCCATTATGCCCTCTGACCATACGCCTTTGTTCTTTTCGTGCAGGGTTTTCATCTCTTCTTTCGTTACGATTCTTATCATGATGTGCTGGGGCAGCTTTTCCCCTGTTGTTTTTTCAAATGCTTCTTCTATGTAGTGCTTTATCTCTTCTGACTTGCCTACGAACTGGGTTACAGGCCTGTCAGGGTTCAGGAAATCATTAACGCTTATATGCGTGTAAGTCGTCGAAGGCTTTGCCTCGTAGTTTTTGCTGAAAGGGATGTCGTAGCTGACCTTGGTATTAGGCTTGTATTCTATCTTCGCGTTGCTGAAATGCTGGATGTTGTAAGAGTTAGCTATACGCTCTATAGGTGAGTAGTCAAAAGCCGGCTGGTAGCTCAAGCCTTTGAAAATGCTGGATTCAAGCCCTGAATACTTGGTTGTTGAGTAGTACATCTTATTTTCCTAACACCTCCATGTTAAACTCTCTAAGGTATTTCGCAGCTTCGTAATCATTAAGCTCTAAGACCCTTTTTATCTCTTTTGCCATCCTTAAAGTTTCCTGGCAGTCAAGCTTGCAAGGCACATGGAACGTGTAGTTAAAAAGATCATTGTAAATACCTTTTTTCAATGCTTCACTTGCTTTCTCCCACCACTCAGCGCCAGCTTTTATGTTATTGTAGACAACGTTCTCTATAAAATAATTAACACAGCATTCCGGATAGCCGAACAGCCTCTTCCCTAATGATCTGTGATAGTTGTAATTATTTTATTGGAAATTATTCCTTACAAGTGCAATCTCTTCTAATAATAGTTCATTTTTTGATATGATTAGATATCCACTTTTATCTTCTTTATACTTAACACCTTTCTCGTTCAGGCAGTACTCTAAAGAAGGTTTTAACACTGAGCTTACAGTTATTAAAGAACCTGGCCGGACGTCCTCCATGGTAGGAATAAGATAAGATCTATCTCTTGGCTCAAGATGCCTCCATCTCTTAGACTTGTATACGCTTCCCATCTTAACTTATTTTAGGCTGGTTTTGGTATATAAATGTTTCTATTGTTACTATTTTATAGTAGTTACAAATGGGAAGGTTTATATAGAAGAAACGGCAGTAAAAAGTAAAGAAAGGGGGTATAAAATGGAAAATTATGAAAAACGAATGAAAGTTTATGAAAAACAAATTCAAGAGTACGAAACAGAAATGGGGGTTACTTTTGATCCGTTACGTAAATACAATTTATTGCGCGTACACCATATGGCAGAAGTAGGGTCTATTATGCCTATAGAAGCTATTGAATTGTTAGCTGAAGGATACGAAAATCTAAAAAGAACAGCTGGTTATATCAAAAATTTAGATTCTGAAAAGGAAATGCTACGTGATGGAGACTACCATTCAAATTTAGCAAAAAAACTGTTTAAAACAGCACAAAAACCATCAAAAAAGCGTAATAAAAGTTGTCGTTAAATATATGATTTATTAAAAAAATGAGCGAACTAAACCTAGAACAACAAGTTGAAAGAATAAAACTTGCTATGGACACGTGTTTGGATATTTATCAGACTAATGATAAAACAACATTTATCAATAAATTAAAAATATTAAAAGAATTAGACATAATTAAGGAACTTAATACATGGTTAGCAAAATGTGATTCTCAAAAAAGAAATTATCCGCGCATAAAAGAAACAGTGGCTTACGAAGTCTTTTCTACGTTGTTTAAACCAAAAAAAAAGGAAGAAACTGGGTTCCTATGGACAAATGTACAGTTGGGCTTGTCTATCATGGATATTTATAATCAAAAAA
>JAUYDG010000088.1 GCA_030691925.1 Nanobdellota archaeon | reverse complement strand
CGAAACAGCTAATATCTGGGTTAAGGATTTATGCTTATCATAGAACTTTGGCTCCTCTAACTCCAATTCTTCTTCAACTATATCTGTCAAAACTTTTTCTTTCAGCGAAGGCTTGGCTTCGAATATTTCCGCAGTGTACTTCTCGCAGACCGAAGCTACTTTGTATCTGCTTATCTGCTCTTCAAGCTTCAGCTTTTGTTCATCGTAGTAAGAAAACCAGTATTCAGGGCTCTTCCCCTTCAGGTAATCGTTCCGCAAAAGCTCATATTGGGAGTAGCTTATCTGCCTATTGCTGTACCTTTGACTGTACTCTTGCAGCCTTTTTCTCAGCCGCGTCTTCCTTTGATCGCATAGCAGGGCATTATTTTGCAGGTAAGATATCTTTCTCTCATACGCATGTGGTAATTTAGGCTTTGGCCTGAGCTGTTCATTTGCTTCATGCCCAGTCTTAGATACTGCTTGGATATAGCCGAAACATGAGGATGCAAACAAGTACTTGTCAACATGGTCTTGCAGATTTCTTTTGTAGTCATCGTAATAGTTGTACCAGTATTCAGGTTCTTTCCCTTTAAGGTAGCTGTTTTTTAAAAGCTCGTACTTGCTGTAGCTTATCTCATTATTCTGGTATCTTAAGTGTAATCTTTCAAGATTCAGCCTTAAAAGCTCTTTTTTAGCATTACATAACAAGATGTTCTTTTTTAATTTAGAAATGCTTTCAGAGTAAAAGCTAGATACATATCTCGGAGAAGTGGTAGCACTTTCATCTTTAGGCTCGGCGGGTGGAGTCCTGCCTATATATATTGTCCTAGTCTTCCCGGCCTTGTTCTTTACTGTTTTGTAATAATAAGGGCCTACAAGCTTCCCTTTTCTTTTCACGTACCTCTTATAAACCATCTATCCGCCTCTTTTTTGAAAAAGTCAGATGTAAGACAGGTGCTGTAACACCACTTTCCACGCTGACTATAAAGAAATTAGACAGAAAAGGCTTTATAAACACGCTTCGCAGTCAGATTTTAAGATATGAAGACAGATAACTCGCTGAAAAAGTCAGGAATCTGACTGTCCAGAAACTAGACTTGTTTTCCTGCTTCCAGTCCTTTCTTTAACTCTTCTTTAAAGCTTTGAGAAATCCCGTAAATCTTAGGCCTTCGCGAACCCAATATATCAATTATCCCTGCCTGTGTGAGCTTGCTAATCTGCTTACCTATGCTGCCTGTAGAAGTATTAAGTATCGTTGATAACTGCAAGGAAGTCTTGCCGCCCTCCAGCAAAAGCTTTATGATCCTTTTTTCCATAGGGCTAACCCTGTCTATCTCATCAACTTTTTCTAATGGGATTAACGCATCTTCATTTACTTCCTTGTCTTCTTCCAAGTCTAATATTTCCTGCTCAAGCTTTTCAGACCCTATCTTGCTGATTACGCGGTTAACATCATCTTCTGTTATCTTTTTCTTGTCCTCCAATTCTACAAGGACTATCTCGCAAAGCTCAAGTATCTTTCTCGGAATGTAATCTGATTTCTCGGCTATGACAGCTATAGCTTCATCTGTGAACGGGTGTTTCCCGCCGGTTCTAAGCGCTATCATCTCATGAGACCTTACAGTGTTCAGCCTGCTGAGCCTGACTATCCTTTCCCCCAACCGATCCTTGAAACTGTCAGGATAATTATTCAGATGAGGCTTTATCTGAGTGACAACAATACTCTTGATTATCCTCTGGTTCCACAACACCTCTAAACTGTCTATCAATTTCCTGTTGCCAGCCTGCGCTTCATCAAGAAGCACAACAATATTATCCGCATATTTTCCCAGCCATCTCCTCAAAAAGAAAGTGTTCCTCTTCAGATGCCCTTTCAGGTCAAAATACTCGTTGATATCTTTCGCATCAAGATATATGACCTTGTAACCTTTCAGATTATCCTTCACCCAGGTTAACAAAGAAGATTTACCCACGCCAGGGGGGCCGTTAAGAAAGCATATGCTGTGATTGGTAATATACTTCAATAACTTTTCTCTCTCTTGTTCTATAGCTACAAGATTAGGGTTAGGCTGGATATTAAAAGGGTTTGACTTTAAATTCATCTATCTCACTCTTTTTTGACTGTCTGACTAGGAATAGTAATCTCCCAAGATTTATAAATATTTACCTTAAATCCGTTTAAAAGAACAGCATAAGAGAGCAACCAAACATTTATAAAACCGGCATTTCTTTTAAACCCTTTATGGTACTCGACTACAAGACATTACTGGAAAAGGGAAGGAAAGAGCTTCCAGAATCAGCAAAATCAACAGGAGAAAGATTTGAAGTACCAAAAGCCAAAGGCCACATGGAAGGAAACAAAACGGTAATCAGCAACTTCTCACAGATAGTAGACATCCTAAACAGGGAACAAGGCCATCTGCTGAAATTCCTGCAAAGAGAGCTGGCAACACCAGCAACAGTAGACGGGCAAAGGCTGATACTAGGAAGAAAACTATCCGCCACGCAAATAAACTCAAAAATCCAGATGTACGCCGAAACATTCGTGCTCTGCCCAGACTGCAAAAAACCAGATACCAAACTGATCAAAGAAGACAGGATAACATTCCTAAAATGCACAGCATGCGGGTCAAAACACCCGATAAAAGCAAAAATATGAAATCAGGCGTATTAATAAAAATCCACGAAAGCGCAGGGAAAAAGATAATCGCAGTAGCAGACAAAGAACTAATCGGAAAAAAGTTTGAAGAAGGAGAAAGATGCCTAGACGTTACTGAAAGATTCTACAAAGGGGAAGAAAAAACTGAAGAAGAAATAATCAAAGCAATGCAAGAATCACCAAACATAAACATAATAGGGAAGAAAGCAGTAGCATTAGCGATAAAAGCAGGAATAATAACAGAAGACTCGGTAATAAAAATAAAAGAAATACCCCATGCTATAGTGACAAAGTATGGCATCTGAAGTGATCTACAGGTCGGACAAGTACTACCAGGCAATAATCCAGATAAGGCCAAAAGACAAGGAAATACTAGCCTACGTAAGAAAACAGGTAAAAGGGAAAGGCGCCGAGATTTCTAAAGAAGTATACCACAAGTTTGGCATAGACGTGTACGTGACAGACCAGAAAGTTGCCAGGAACATAGGGCAAAAGCTAAAAAAAGCCTTCAAGGGAGAGCTCAAAATAAGCAAAACGATATTCACCAGAGACAGGCAGACAAGCAAAGACATCTACAGGGGAACAGTCCTCTTCAGAAGGCAAGAAGAAGAGAATGAAAAATAAGATAATACTGGCCTCATCATCACCTCAAAGAAAAGCACTTCTCGAGCAGATAGGATTAGAATTCGAAACCATGCCAAGCAGCTATGAAGAAAACATGCAACAGGAAACAGGACACAAAAAGCTGGCAATGGAACTGGCATACGGAAAAGCTAGAGACGTCGCAGAAAAAACAAAAGAAGGCCTTGTAATAGGCGCAGACACCTTCATAGCCCTAGGGGATGAAAGGCTAGGAAAGCCGAAAAACGACGAAGACGCCAGGCTTATGCTAAAAAAGGTTTCCGGCAAAACATTAGAAATATATTCAGGAATAGCAATCATAGACTCTGCAACCAAGAAATCTGTCACAGACTATGAAGTCACAAAAGTAAAGATGAAAGAGATGTCCGACGAAGAAATCAACGCTTACATCAAAACAAAAGAGCCGATAAACAAGGCAGGGGCATGCGCGATAGAAGGGATCGGAGCGATGTTCATAGAAAGGATCGAAGGCTGCTACTCAAACATAGTAGGCCTGCCCTTGTACAGGCTTTGCAGAAACCTGGAAAAATTCGGCCTGAACGCCATCCTGAAGAACAAAAAGATTAATAAAACACAAATGCGCTAAAGAGAATATGCCATTCGACTTCAAAGAAGCAATAAATCTCATGGAAGACTACGGCCTATATGACGTAGTACTGCCATTCCTTCTGGTATTCACGCTGGTATTCGCAACACTGCAAAAAATACAGATTTTCGGAAAAGAAAGCAAAAGATACAACGCAATGATAGCATTAGTAATGTCACTTATGTTCGTAGCAGCAACCAATCTAGTAGAATCATTAAACAAATACCTCCCAGTAATAGGACTCGTACTGGCAATATTCCTAGGACTGATGCTCATGCTGGGAATATTCGGAGTAAAAGAAGGAACAGGAGTGCAAAAACTAGGGTGGATACTGGCAGGGGTAGTAGCCCTGATAGTGGGGTTCGCATACATACCAGAACTAAGCGGGGTAGGAAGCGTCTTCCAATCATTTGAAGACTATTACACCATAATAATCATACTGGCAATATTCATAGGGCTGGTAGCATGGGTGGTTAAAAGCGGAGGAGCACCATCAAAGCCAGCTTAGAATCCTTCTGAAACATCTACAACCAATCCATCATTAGCAGCGATAGTCGGAATGCCAGACTTCTTCTGCACATTCATAGCCTCATTAGC
>JAUYDG010000051.1 GCA_030691925.1 Nanobdellota archaeon | reverse complement strand
ACAAGTTGAGAAACAGATAGAAGAAGTCAGAAAGCTAGACAAAACAATCAAAGGAATAAGAATACTTATAGGTACAGAAGTTGACATTCTAGAAGACGGGAGACTAGACTTCCCGGACCACATCCTAAAAAAGATGGACGTAGTAACAGCCAGCATCCATAAAAAATTTAGAATGGGTAAAGAGAAGATGACTGAAAGGATTATCCAAGCTATGAGTAATGACAACGTCGACATAATAGGACATCCTACTGGAGGATTAATAGGTGAAAGAGAAGGCTATGACCTAAATTTTGAAAAAGTCTTTCAAGCTGCCAAAAATACTAAAACTGCTTTGGAGATAAATTCACAGCTTAAGAGGCTAGATCTTAACGGCCCCCTGGTAAAAGAGGCTAAGAATTATGGTGTTAAGTTCGCAGTTTGTACAGATGCACATAGCCTGACACAGCTTAGATTTATGGAGCTCGGGGTTGCTATGGCTAGAAGAGGCTGGTGCGAAAAGAAAGATGTCGTTAATACTTTATCGTTAAAAGATTTGTTAAAACAGTTAAAATAAGAACTTATTCTGTTACGATTTGATTTGGCCCTTTGTAAAACTTTGACAGGTATATCAAGAAAGGCGCCAGTTTTCCTAAGTCAATGCTCTCATGGCAGCCGTTTGTGCATTTACATTCTTTTTCTACAGGTTTGCCTGAGCAGACACATTTCCCGTCTGTTATCTGTTTTCCGGTTTCTTTGCAAAACCTTACGTTTTCGTTAGCGATATCATCGATGTTCATTTTTTAAATCTGCCTCGAAAGCCTCCACATGCCTTCACTTGTTGAAGTGTATTCTCTTACTTTAGTTTCTGAAAATGGCTCATACGTTGGCAGGTACAATAGTTGTTTAAACTTTCTAAAAGCAGGATGTTTTAAATAAGCATGTATGGGCTTTGAATGTGCTTCTCCATGAAAGCATACAAGCTTTTTCACGTTTTTAGATTTTTGGCTTATCTTGCTTATGCCTTTTGCTATCATGACATTAGCATAGTCTGTCTCGCCATAAAGCAAAGTTTCGTAATTATTTGATATACTCATTTCAGTTCCTTTTTTTAGTGATGCTATCGCTTTTGGACTGTATCGCAAGATTATGCCAAGAAGAGTTCCTGACGTAAGATACAAGGCCAAAGGTAGTGTATATAACGGGCTTAATTCTCCCGGAGAGAACATGAAGTACAGCCCTACTGCTGTTTGAGCAGCATCTATATATGTTGTTTTCATAGTACGAGGGTCTGCTTGGTAGATTTTCTTTTGTTGGGAACATGCGATGTCACTTAAAGAACCGGAAAAGCCACCTATGTCTTGCCAAAAATGACCATTTGTTATTCCTTCCAGCATTACTGCATCTGATTGTGTTATCATCTTTTCTAAAAATTGTTGGTGTTTGTCAAAAAATTCAGGGTTATGTTCGACACCAACTATTTTCACATCTTTTTCACATCTAAGTCTCTTACTTTCTCTTCTAACACTTGATAGGGATAATTTTTCGGTTTCATCATGTTACTTTTTCCAATATCCTTTTGTATACTTCGAAGGGTTTTTCTTTTTGCCTGTTTTTCATAACAATATCTAAGATAGGTTTTTTATCACATGTCTTTTGTACGTATTGGTATAGCCTCTCTCCTAAATCGTAGCCTATTTCGTGCCACATTTCGTTGTCTTCCTTTTCGTCTTGTTGGTATGTGTATGTCCATTTTAGTTTTTCCCAATTTTTTTGTTTTATGATTTCCTTAAGTCTATATCTTACTGGTTTAGGCAGTCTATTTGGCGTTATTATTTTTGAGCCGTAGTAACCTAATGCTTCTATTAATACGTTGTCGTAGAAATAGTCTTCATATTTTGTGATCCTAGTTTGTGTGCTGCTTGTTATGTCTATAACATGTGTGAGCTCTTCTGCTAAGGCTATTATGTCTTGTTTGTTTTCTACTGTGATTTTTATGCTTTTAATTTCTTTGTCTATTTTGGCTATTTGTGTTTCTGCTTTTATGTCCTTCTTTTTTAAGTATTCTTGATTTTCTATTATTTCTGGTAGTTTATTGGGTTTTAGCTCTAAGTGGGATTCTATAGTCCTGAGTATTTCTTTTGGTTTCATTTTTATACCCTTAACTGTTCAGTTATTTTTACGAACTCTTTGCTATATCTAAACATATTTTCTACATTATTAAGATGACATGTTCTTTCTTCTGCTAGCTTGGCTTTGAAGTAATTATGCAAGGCTTCAAGCTCTTTAGTGTCTTTGCCTGTTATCTTGGCTGCGACTGCTGCATAAGCTAGCAGGCTTGTCTCATTTGTGGCCCATTCTGGCCGAAGTCTTATGCCCAGTTTGTAGTAGCCTAGTACGTCTGCGCTTATCAAGTTCTTTTCTTGTTTTATAACGTCTAATACTTGCAGTAAGTGTTTTAGTTCTAATGTTCCTTGGGGATAGTTGGTTTTGATTTCCGTTTTTTTAAGCACATCTAAATCTAGTGAACAGTAAACGTCTAACTGGCTTTTTTTTCTTAGCTCTTCTTTGAGAATGGTTTTTGCGTTTTCTGAAGTGATTTCTTTTTGGTAGATTACTGTATAGTTGGGCTTGTCATCTAGTTTGATGTCTGACCCTATTAGCATTAGGGATTTAGCCTCTGGTTCCTCGAGTATGTTTCTTACAAAGGCTGCACAGTTTAAGGATCCATCATTGGTATAGAGCGAGTCTGAATGCTCGTCGACATGGGTGTACATGTAATTCTTGCTTCTTTTCTTGGCTATTGTGTTACATAAGCCGTAAGTATAATGGTGGAAGCTTCCCTTCCCATAGAGCATTAATATTCTTCCTTCAAGATCTTTTACCGCGTTTTCTATTTTGTTTGTTATGGCTTCTTTGCTGTACATGCATATTTGCCCTATCTTTTTCCGAGTTACGCCTTCTTGCCAGATATTTTCGAAAAAGTTTCCTATCTCTTCTGATGACTCGTCATGCTCCAATATTACTAATTTCCAAGAGTCTACTTCTTCAGGTTTCATCTTGTTACTTCTTCTAATATTTTTTTGTACACCTCAAAGGGTTTTTCTTTGTTCCTGTTTTTTATTAATAATGATATTGCAGGTTCTTTGTTGCCAGTAGCCTTAACATAGTTGTAAACTTTTTCTCCTAAATCATAACCTATCTGGTGCCATAGCCTTATGTTTTTCTGTAAGCCTGGCTGGGTAGTGTAGAATCCTATTAATTTCCCCCAATTTTTTTCTTCTATATCTTTCTTAAGTTCAGGTTCCCTTATTTGGATAGGTTTTCTTTCTGGCGTGATAAGTTTTGATCCATAGTAGCCTAATGCTTCTATCAATACATTATCGTAAAAACAGCTCACGTATTCTAGTGGCTCTATTGGTGTGCCACTTCTTATATCAGCTATGTGTGTCAGTTCTTCTGCTATTACTTCCAAATCTTTTTTGTCTTTTACCGATATCGTTATGCCTGTTTCGTCTATTATTACCGCTCCTGATCCCATTCCTTCCAAATATTTAGGGTCCTCTTTTATTTTTGGCATCTTGATTGGTTTTAAACCTAAGTGGCATTCTATAGTCCTGAGTATCTTATTTGGTTTCATATACCATTTTTATTGGGTTTTCTGATATATAAACCTTTCTGTTTATTACTACTTATTAATAGTAATAAAATTGGAAGGTTATAGTTTCAATCAAAACGGCAACTTAAGACAGGTATATAAACAGGCTCTACTTAAGAAAAAATTACCAAACACGGAGGCATTACAAAATGAAAACAAAAACGATAATAACAATCTTTGCATTACTGATACTAGCCGGAGCATTCTACTACTCAGGCAGGAACACGATAGATTCATTCTACCTTGAAAAAGAGCTAGCGCTAAAAACGTTCGCATCGTA
>JAUYDG010000153.1 GCA_030691925.1 Nanobdellota archaeon | reverse complement strand
TATTAAAATCTTTATGGCCAAAGACAATCCCTCTTGAGAAATAGTGATGTTTTAGAGGGAGTTTTTTGTATAACTCGCTGATGGAATCGATGCCGAACTCTTTCATAGCTGCAGTGTAGTCTTTAACTTCAAGCGATGCCCAAGGGTCTATTTTCATTTCAAAACTTCCATGATTCCTTTATCTTAATGATTTCTTTTGAATTTAAAGGTTTCCATGGTATGTCGAATATACAAGTCTTTCTTAAAAACTCTGAAAAAGATTTAGAGCATATGTAATATTGGTTGTTTGGTCTTTCTCTTTTTATTTCGCTTACCTTGACTTTAAGTTTGTTTTTTATTTTATGAATTATCTTTTTAACATCTTTTTTATCAGTTTTGGTTAAACTTTTTGAAAAACTGATATAAACATTTTCTTTATAGGGTCTTAGGTATTTGTAAACTTCTTCATCACCTTTAAAATCGTTGTTGAAACCTTTGAAAACTTTATAATAGGGCCCTTTTTTTAGATGATAAATTAGGTTCTCAGACTTTCTTGGATGAGACGATCCAATTGTTTTTGCAAACATAAGAAGGCTACTGTTAGTAATTCTTATGCTGTATCCTTTTTTGCAATTTTCATGAATAATTTGTATATCATTCTTTTCGCAGAAGGAAGCTAAATTTTCTATTAAGATCTTTGAATTGGTTTTAAAATTTATCATTTTTAGCTTGGCTCTTATATAGCCGTCTGTATCGAAAATGCCTCTCCAGAAATATTTTTCATTCAGGTTGTTCTTAAGCATACTGGGTAGTTTTATGGAATCACATTTCCTTCCATAGGGTATCTCAAAAAGGCAATTGAAAAAATTGCATAAGAGAAGGTTTTCTATTGTGTATGTGTAATAAGTCTCTTTACATCGCATTCTACCATGCGTTTGGAAATTCTTCCTTAACAAGTCAGATATAAATGTAATATATTCTTTTGATCTTAATGGGTATTTATTGCTACCATCGCATATGGTTAAGCTATAATTCCTTTTGTACAGGTTTCCATCGCCGCATATAACCCCTGCAAGGTATGCTATTTCGTTATTTACTGACTCTTCGTGCCTTAAAGGAATATTAAATCTCTTGTTCTTTGGTGAGATTATCACACAGTTGGATATTAACCTGAAAAACAGTTCATTACTTTTTTCAAGAGTAGTAGTCAAAATCAGACTAAAGACTCTTAAGTAGATTATATTTATCTTATTTTGATTAAAAATTTTTGATAGCTTATACCTTGTTTGATATATAGAATGATATTTGATTTCTAAATATTTTTCAGCAAATCTTATAGGGCTCAATAGTCCTTTATTGACTGTGCCGAATTTATTTTTTATTATTTTTTTAAAATACCCAAAATCTTTTAACTCTAATCTGGTTAGTTTTGATATGTTCCCTTTTGTTATTTTATCATAATCAGTTAATGCTAATTTATACAGATTAACTTTTTTGTTGTTTATTAAAAAATCCTCTTTCAATAATGGATCTTCTTTGTAAGGCATTATTTTTCACTCTTTTTGTTGTATCAAGTATTTTTTCTTTAAATATTTTCGCTCGGATTTTGTGAAGAATTTCCGGATTTTATATCTAAACCATCAGGCTTTTAAGCTCTCTCAAAGAATTCTCTAGGGTTTGCAGGAGCGTTCTTATCTCGTCTTTTAGCGGTTTTTTCTGGTATACTTCTTGTACTTCTTTGGCGGAATCTATGCAGCTTGAGATGTGCCTTGCGATAGTTTTTTGCTTCCAGTCGTACTTTTTAATGTTCAGCTGTTTTATTATCTCTATTATCTTAGCCAATGATAAGTGTATGCTGTTAAATAATAGGTTTAGCGTTAAATCATTCATCTTTGTTACAGGGTTCTTGCTTTCTGATATTAAGAACTTGCTTACCCTTGTTATGTTGGTTCTCAGCCCTTCCAGGTTTGCTTCCAGTTCTACTATGTCTAAAGGCTTGACTCTTCTTGTAGCTTCGATTCTTTGGATAAGCCTTGAAATGTTGGTTCTGTAAATGTACAGCGTAGTCCTAATCTTGCTGACTTTTTCTTCTAAAGAGGAATCGTACAGCTCTTCTATGATTTTTTCCTGCCTTGCTGATACGAGCTTTGAGATTATGAAACCGAACAACACAAGGCCTAAGAAGATTTCGACTACTGATATGATTTTTGATATGCCTAACGGCACTACTCCACCAGAGCCTGTGGATGTTAGCGTAACAAAACTGAAGTACACTACCGTAAGGAAGTCTGAGGCCCCGTGGTTTACCGGTTTTGTAATGTGTATGAGAGTGTTTTGTGGCGTGAAGCTCAGAAGGTAATATATCATCGCGAAACCCATACCTACTGACACCCATAGGTAGACTATCTGCACGAATGTGCAGTTCTCTAGAAGGTTCACCCACTTTTTGTAATCAATCACGATTACTATTATTGTCTTAAGAGATATATAAATATTTTTGGAAGGGGTATGTGTTTAGCTAACCCGCCATTTTCTGCATGGAATGCCATTCTTATACGCCAAAGGGAGGTATTGGGACATGGAAGATGCCATTCCATAAAGGATTTTGCTACTGAGCTAAACACGTACGATTTTTTATTTATTACCCTTTAATCGGGAAGTATTTTTTCTTAATTTCATATGCAAAGAACAAGCCTATAACTAGAAGTAATCCATAAAATATTATCCAAAAGTCCAAGTGAAACAGCATTGTGAAAGATGCGAGGATTCCTAGTAAAGGTAATAAAGGAATTTTTCCAATACTTACAGGCACTCTGAAAGGTCTTGCCGTATATGGCTCTTTGTATCGCAATACTATCACAACCACGTTTATGATTATGAAAACCGCGAATATAGCAAAATCGGTTAAGCTTGCTATCACTTCAATGTCTCCTATCATCGCGAACAGCGCTGTAAAAAGAGCGGTTACTAATATTGCGTATGCTGGAGTTTTCCTATTTTTCAAAATGTAAGACATCTTACTTGAGAATACTTTTTCCACAGCCATGCCATAAATTATTCTTGAGCCTGCAAGCATTATAAACAAGACAGTGTTTGCTGTAGCGAACAAGGCTATCACTGATATTAGCAGAAACGCTTTTTCACCTAAAACTGTTGCTACTACTTCTGCAAGCGGAGCTTTAGAGGCTGCCAAGTCTTGCCAGTTTAACACGCTGACAGCGGCAACTGCTACGAGCATGTAAAGAATAGTTGATATCAGGATAGAAAGCAACAACACTTTAGGGATTACTTTTTCAGGCTTTTTAGTTTCCTCTCCAAGCCTTGTTATCTCTTCAAACCCGATGTAAGCAAAGAATATCAGCGCTGCAGCTGCTAGAACACTGGAAAAACCGTTGGGCATGTCAAGATAGTTAACTGAGCCAAAGTAAGGAATACCCACCCAGATTACTATTACCAAGCCTAAGAGTTCAATAAGCGTGAACACAACTGCCATAATAGCAGATTCTTTTATACCATAGATTAGCACGAGAGATAGTACTATTATTAGCATTATAGCTGTAGGCACGATATTAGTGTTGAACAAGCGTGAAAAATATCCTGCAAAGCCTACCGCCACTGTTGCGGCAGATATAAAACTAGCTAAGATTATTAGTATCCCCGTTATGAAGCCAGTCCTTTCACCAAGCGCCTTCTTCGTATATCCATACTCAGCGCTTGATTTTGGGAACATGGAAACAAGCTCTGCATAACTCAGCCCTGTAAAAGCGGCCAATAAAGCTGACAGTCCGAAACTAAGCCATACCGCATTGCCTCCAAGACCTGCTGCCTTTCCTATTAATACGTAAATTCCTGCACCAAGAATTACGCCTATGCTGCAGAAAAACAAAGACCAAAACCCTAGTGTACGGTTCAGCCCTGTTACCTTTTCTTGTTTCATATGGTTAGCCTATTATGATTGTTTTAATGAGCATTGCTAATCACAAATTCAACAATTAAAAAGAGGATATAAAACATCAATAGAAAAACTCCTTCTTTCTTTGCCAAGATTCTTCCAGACCTCATAAATAGGATGACCAAGACTCCACCTAAAAACATGGCAGAGCCAGTTACGTAAATTCTGATAGGGTCGAAACTGAAAGGCTGGATAAGTGCTAAAATACCAACAATTATTGTTGCATCTGTTATTACAGTTCCTAATATGTCACCTAGTGCGAGTCCTTCATGATTCATTTTTATTGATTTTAATGAGAAGAACAGTTCCGGGAGACACGTACCTATAGACACCATAGTCAA
>JAUYDG010000038.1 GCA_030691925.1 Nanobdellota archaeon | reverse complement strand
TGTTTGCTTGCTTTTTCTTTGTTTTCGTTTTCTGCCCAGGCGTTGATTGTTGTTTTTTCTGTGTTGCCTTTGTATATTTTCAGCCTTATTTTTATCGTCTGGCCCCATTCTGCTTTTTTGTTGCTTCCCAGGTCGTATATCTGGGTTATTTCTATTTCTGATTCTTCTTTTGGTTTTTCTGCTTGTACGAATATTGTTTCTTCTGTTCTGTCGTTTTCAAGGTTGGTGTCGCAGGTGCTGTTGATTTCTGCTTCTATGACGTAAGCGTTGTTGCTTTTGAGGTTTGGCGAGTAATCATATGTCCTGTAGTTAAGGGCGTCTTCTACTTCTAGTAGCTCGTATTCTTTTATCGTATTTCCGAAGAGGTCTTTTATTCTTCTGTTGAGTGTTAAGTTATTTTTTTCTCCGTATATTTTTGTTATTTTTATCTCGAATTCTGGTTCTTCTATGAATGTGTTGTTTGTAAGTATTTCTACTTTCCAGTCGCAGCCTGTTCTTGGGGCATTATCATAACTTGGGATATTACCGTAGCCTGGTGTCGGTTCTGATTCTGACCATGTCTCGTTTGAGTATGACCATGTTTTTCCGCTGTCAGTTTTTGGATATTCTATTTCCTGTAATAAGCCATTTTCGTTGTATAGCCATATTTTTTCTCCGTCATTTCTTAATCCGTTACCTATGCTTTCATCATCGGTGTACAGCCTTATTGTTTCTTGGCTTATGTTGAAGTTGTCGTATACCCTTGTTGTGCTGTCTGTTATTATCGCGTAGCCTTGCGAGGGTATTATTGTTCCTTCCTTGTTGTACAAGCCTCCTTCTATCGTGTCGTTGTCTTTGTCATCGCCTATGAGCCATCCTTTCGTGTCTATCGGCTCTGTTCCGTTGTTGTATAACTCTACCCATTCGTTTAGCGTTTCGTCTGCTATCGGGTTGGACATTATTTCTGTGATTATGATTTCTGCTTTTATCATAGGTAGGACTAGTAAAAATAGCAAAAGAAATGCCTTTCTCATGAGGTTTAGGACTTAGATTCTGTTTTATATGCTTTTTTGAAGAATTTTGGAATATTTTACGAACGGTTCGGAAATTTTAAGAAAACCTTTATAAATTCAAAGAAAATCTTATCCTAAAGTGGCAATAAATGAATAAAACTAAAAAAAGTCTGATGGGTCTTTTAGAAAGATTAGAGAAGGAAACCTTTTATGGTGATGAAATATCTCATTTGCCAATCAGCATTAAGATTGAATATTCTCCAGGAAAACTTGGCATGATAATAAACAACCCCGTTCAACCAAAAAAAGGTTATTTAGAAATGGCTTTTTCTGAAACCTATGAAATAACTTCTTATAAAGAAGGGTTCGAGGGCGATTTAAAAGATTTTTCTGAAGACAGGATTAAGAAAATAAGGAAATATGGAATCATAGGCAATCATTTTCGAAGAGATCCGCGTTACGTGCTGCGCAACTCTAAAGATTTTAAAAAAGTCTCTGAAGGGGTGTATTCTATGACAATATGGGATGATGCGGCAAAAGAGTTAAGTAATTTAAATGAAGAAACTGATGGTACGATGTCAGACATTATCCAATGTGCAGAAATCTGTTTAGAGGATGATAATCTTAAGAAGATGGTTGTTAAAACTCAATTTCTAAAGAAATCTGGAGTAAAGGAAAAACTGTTCACAGATATTAATTTTTATAAACCGTAATATTTCAATGGTTTCTTCTCTCTTTATTTATATGTTTTTCTTAGAATATCAGCTTTTGTTATAACACCGGTTAGCTTGCCGTATCTGCTGATCAGGATTAGGGGGTGGTATTTCAGCATGTTTGTTATCAGTGCTATGTCACTTTCTTCTGAAAGTATTGGCGGAGTTTCATTTATGACATCTTCTGTTTTCAGGTCTTTGATGTCTTTTCCTTGCTGTATCTGCTCCAGTATGCTGCTTTCTGATACTACACCTTTTACATCTTTGTCTATTACCGGTATTTGTGAGATCTCATATTCTCTCATTTTTGCGATTATCTCTCTTATGCTGTCTTTTGCTTTTACGGATATTATCTTTTTGTTCATGACATCTTTTGCTTTAAGGCTGTTTTTGCGCTCAATCCTGTTTAGCGTTTCGAATATCTTTTTTGTGTTAGAAAAAGCAGGGTCTACCCGTTTGGATTCTATCTTTGCTATCAAGGATTGCGATACTCCTGAGAGCCTTGCTAGTTCCGTCTGTGTTAAATCTAATTTTTTCCTGATTATTTTTATCTCTTCAAGGTTATTTTCCATCACATGGAAGAGGTTTTCAGGCATTTATATTCTTTTCGGAATATACTGTTCCAAAAATATTCTTAATGGGAAAGTTTATAAACTATCATAAAAAGTGACTATTAGTAAGATGAAAACGCCCAAAATGTTCATTCCGGAAAAAAATTCGGAGCCAAAAATAGAACAACTGCTGGAAGTCCCCAAGCTGCCGCAGCCAGAGGAGAGATACAAAACTGAGATAGAAAGAATAACAAGAAAAGGTTATGGACTCTATGATTTTCTACTTACAGACTCTGAAATATTAAAGGTATTAGAAAAACTTCCGGCAAGAGATGTTGAAGGTTTGGAAAAAGTTATAATAACCATGCCTCTGAGAAATGAGCATTATAGGCTTTTCGGGCGATACGAAAAATTAAATAAAATCTCTGAAGGGCATAGGCTTGGCAGGATTTACCTGTTTAAGCATCTAAAAACTGATGGTGAATTTATTATAGAGCAGGGTTACAAAACAGTAAAATACAAACCTGAGGAATTTAAAATAAAAAACTACAGATCGTTGTTGCATGAGGCAGGGCACCATGTGGGTATAAAAGATTTTGATGATGATTCTGAAGAATTCGCAAATGATTATATGATAAAAAAATATAGAGAAATAAGGGATTATATTTAAATAAATTTTATTCTTATAGGAATATTTTTGTCAAGAATATTTAAAAACAAACTTTTGTTTGATATTCTCGAGGTGGATTATATGAAACAAGGAAATTTTTTATTTACAAGCGAAAGCGTGACCGAAGGGCACCCGGACAAAATTTGTGACCAGATTTCTGATGCAATAGTTGATGCAGTATTAGCACAGGACCCTTATGGGAGGGTAGCATGCGAGACCATGGTCAAGACAGGCCAGGTAAAGCTTGCTGGAGAATTAACAACAACAGCATATGTAGACATCCCAAAGGTTGTTCGGGAAACATTAAAAGAAATAGGCTACACAGACGGCAAATTCGGAATGGATGGGCACACCTGTGCAGTGTCAGTCTCGATAGAAGAGCAGAGCCCTGACATCTCGCAAGGCGTGACAGAAGGACAAGGAAAGTTCAAGGAGCAGGGCGCTGGTGACCAGGGGATGATGTTCGGATACGCGACGAATGAAACGCCGGAATACATGCCTCTGCCAATAGACCTAGCCCACAAGCTTTGCATGAAACTGGCAGAAGTAAGGAAGAATGGGAAACTCAAATACTTGAGGCCTGACGGCAAGTCCCAAGTGACAGTAGAGTACGTTGATAGCCAGCCGAAAAGGCTGACTAATGTTGTAATAGCTGCGCACCACAGCGAAGATGTAAGTCATGAACAGCTTGAAAAAGAGATAATCGAGCATGTGATCAAGCCGGTATGTGGGAATTACTTGGACAATAAGACAGAATTCTTCATAAATGCTACAGGTCGTTTCGTAGTAGGCGGCCCTCAGGCAGACGCAGGTGTTACAGGAAGAAAGATAATAGTGGACACTTACGGCGGCATGGGACACCACGGCGGAGGGGCTTTCTCAGGAAAAGACCCTACAAAAGTGGACCGTTCAGCAGCCTACGCGGCAAGGTATATCGCAAAGAACATAGTCGCTGCTGGCTTGGCTGATAAGTGCGAAGTCCAGTTAGCTTACGTGATAGGCGTTGCTAAGCCGTTATCCATATTTGTGAACACTTATGGAACGAACAAGATACCGGAAGAGAAGATAGCAGAGATCATACCTAAGCATTTCCCTGTAAAGCCTGCAGACATATTGAAGCACTTGAACCTCAGAAGGCCGATATACAGGAAGACAGCTGCTTACGGGCATTTCGGAAGAAACGACCCAGACTTCACTTGGGAGAAGCTGGATAAGGTGGAAGAGCTGAAGCAATACCTTCCTAAGAAAGGCAAGAAATAAATTTTTATATACCTTTTTTCTTATTTTGTTGATGAGCGATTACAAGCATGAGTATGCGATACTTTTCTTGAACACCGTATTTGGAGCGTTGACAGGGTTCTTCCTGCCTGTGTATCTTAAAAGCATAAACATTACGGGCTGGCAGGTTGGAGTGCTGTTAGCTGTCTCTCCGTTAGTAACTTTTCTAGCGTCTTTTCCTATTGGGATGATAAACGACAAGATAAATTCTAAGATATTGGTTATGATAAGCATGGTCTTGACTGCTTCGTACTATTTTGGCTTGGCTTTTGTAAAAGGCTTCTGGGTCTTAGCCCTTTTTTCTGTGGTCTATGGGGTATCTGTGAACTTATTTCAGATATCGCTGAACAGCCTTGTGATGAAGCGGGTGAGCCATGCTGGGAAAGGGAGAGTATTAGGGACTTATGTGCTCTTTAATGGCTTGGGATGCAGTATAGGCCTGTTTAGCGGCGGCTCATTGTTGAAGGCGCTTGATTTTCAGATAGTTTTTATAATAACGGGGATAAGCTTTTTGGCGCTGTCGCTTTACTCGTTGCTGCTGCCATTGACAGAGACTGTTGCTGTAAAGGCAAGGGAATACGTCAATGACATTAAGAGCAGGAAAGTCTTGTGGCTAGCGGTGATATATTTCTTGCTGGCTTTTCACTGGGGCCCTGAGAAAACTTCTGTATCATTGTTCCTCAAGGAGGATGTAGGGCTTAACGTGGCGCAGATAGGCGCTTCGATGGGCGTAGCGCTGATATTTCTGGGATTAGGCGGCTACCTCTTTGGGAAACTGTACGACAAGGGGCTTAATCTGAAGAAGATAGTTGCCTTTGGCCTGCTGATGAGCGCTGCGGGCAATATAGGCTGGTATTTCACAATTAATCCTCTGATGGTTATTCTGTTCAGGATTGTTCATGAAATAGGTGATGGGGCTTTTGCTGTTTTCGTGTTCCTTGCAATAACTGACATATTTCATAAGAGCAGGGTAGGAGGCAATTCTGCATTCATAAGCACGATAGGGGTATTGGGGTATGTCACTGGTACTGTTCTTTCCGGTGGCCTTGGTCAGGTGTTCGGCAACGCTTTCCCTATCCTCGTATCCGGGCTGTTGAGCTTGGCAGGGCTTTTGGCAGTTCCTAAGCTGGACTTCTCGGCTGGAGAACAGAAAAATTTATATTGAGGGTTTTGCCCATAAATCCATAACATGGCAAAATCACAAAAGCACAAAAAAACATTGGAAGAAGAGAAAAAAGAGATGGGCGAAGGAGAGGTTGAGGAAGAAGTTTATTCTGAGGCTGGAAGGGAAGACCTGATAGAAGACGAAGATGAGATAACCGACCTGGATGAGGGGGTCATGAAAGGGTATGATGAAGGCGCCAAGATGGCCAAGTGCCCTTTCTGCAATAAGGTAATAGAGTTTGATTTTGTTGAAAGGGAGATAGATGATGAGGTCTACAGGTTCTGCTGCGAGGAGCATGCGGAAAAATATGTTAAAAAACACTCTGGCGACACAGAAGAGCTGGAAGCTGGAGAAGATGAAGAAGGGCCTGAAGAAGAATCTGACGAGATGGAAGACATAGAGAAAGAGAAGAAAGCCTTAAAGAAAAGAAGATAATTTTTTTTGTCAAATTCTACTTTTTTTAGAAAAATTGGGTTAACTTGGATTGCTGTTTTATACTTTTCAAAAGAATGCTGTGTTTCAGAATTTGATCTGTGTTTATATTGAATTTTTCTTTAACTAGGTTTTTAGCATAGCTTAGCATCAGTTCTTTGCTTGAAAATTCTATGGGCTTGCTGCTAAGGGCTTTTCTGGTGGCTTCTCTTACCACCCAGACTCCTAAAGGGACTGAATACTCTCCAGTGATAAACCTCAAAGATAACACACTAGCTTGTCGTTTAAGATTTGCAAGTTTTTCAGTTATTACAACACGATTTGAATAATAACCCCCAATACAGTTCTCGGCGTAAGTTTTCCTACCACCGTAAGGCTCGTAATCTGTCGTGAACTGTACTTCTTGGCTGGTATTCCATGATGCTTTTGGCGCGTAAGTTTCGAACAATTCGTATGACCACATTTCAGGGAATAGCATTATTAAAAAATAATTCCCAAGATACCCTCCGAAATATATTTGATAATTCGCTGCTTGGTAGTCTTTTATTTTATTGATAAAATTTTTACCTAAAATATCGTCGCAAGCTGTAATGCTCCATCTCGTCGGCACAAGCTTCCTATTCTTCTTCAAACCTAAAGTCCCTATTGATAACATCCTGCTGAGAAAGTTCTCATCAAACTCGTTTTTATACAGGTAGAGTATTGCATCAGTAGCTTTGAGATCCGTATCCGATACTACTTTATCGACTTTTGCGTGTATCTTGGGGTTTTCTGTTGCTTTCGCGCTTTTCAGCTCTCCCCTTGGCCCCATCGGCGCTACTTCCGGGCTGAAGTCCATTCTTACGAATGGTTTCTTCTTCAGGTTTATTTCTACGTCTACTGGCTTTGATGCCATGCCTATCTCTTGGCTTAGCTCTAGGAACCTGCTGCTTTTTTCTTTTATCTGCGCTTTGAACCTTGAGTTTATCAGTGCGCTCCTGTAGTCCACTATCTGGGGTATTTCGTAATTGCTGACCGCCCAGTGCCTCGGCGCGTCGTATTCCCAGGCGTCTTCAGTTATTATTGGCGGGCTTAGTATTCCTACGTTGACGTAAGGATAGCCGTAATGCCCGACGAATGGCGCCGGGCTTGAGCCGAAGAAGTCTTTCTCTGTCAGCTCTTTGACTTTGAAGAGGGCTTCTGACTTTGCTGTTATCGGGCATATTGCTCTTCCGCAGAGCTTTCTCCCTTTGCATTTGACGCAGAGAATATTCATGATAATCAAAAAATTCTTTTCCTATTTTAAATCTTGTTGTTCAGGTAGAGCTCTAGGCGTTCTCTTCCTGTTACGTGCCTCTTTTTTCCTTTCTCGTCAATCCAGTCCTCGGCGAGCGTTAAGTCTTTTAAGAGGGGTGTTATCATGTCCTTCTTTGTAGCTTCTTTTATCATGCTTGCTGCTGTGTAGGCGTCCAGCATGTTTTGCTCTGTCTGCACGCTTAGGTTGGGGAAGAACCATCCGCAGCTTGTGAAGCTCAGCTGTATGTGGTATTCTGCTTCCAGGAGCTGTTGCAGTGATTTTTTCTGTTCTTTTGTGATATCTTTTTTTAAGTGTTTTTTGAAGAATTCTTCCTCTTTTATGCTTTCAAGTTTTAGTTCTATGTAGTCGTTTCTTGCAGCCCAGATGTCTTTGAAGTATTTGCCTGCTTCGTTTGCAAAGATTTCGTGACTTTTGTCTTCCAGTTTTTCTAATGCTTTTAGCAGCGGCTGCTGGTATGCCTTATAGCCTCCTACACAGTTGCATCCTGTCGTCCATCTTTTTAGGCCTCCACATAGGCAGCTCCATGCTGAGTTATCCCATATGTCTGCTTCTTCCTTGGCTTTGAATTCTTTCAGGTATTCTGCTATCGTAATCATTTTGAGGTCTTTTCTTTTTGCTATGCCTTTTGGGAAGTATTCTGCCCATAGGTCTGCGAACTTGTGGTGATGCCCGAAGGTTTCGCCGTCGTAGGCTAGGAGTAGCATCTCTTTGTCTTCGATAAGCTTTTCTAGTTGGTCTAGTGTTGTGTCGACGTTGTCTAAGAATTTGTTTCCCGAGTCAGTTGGATTGTTGAAAGCGATTTTTCCGCTCACAGGGTTGTAGAAGAGGTATGTTATTTCCAGGTTTTTCTCCAGCTTTATTTTGTAGGGTTTGCTGGTGTTCTGTTCTCCTTTTTTCTGCCATGGTGCGCCTATAGTATATTTTATCCCTTGCTTGGCTAGCTCTTTGCATACTCTTCTGCTGGTTGCTGTTTCTGGCAGCCATATGCCTTCTGGTTCTCTTTTGAAGAATGTTTGGAAGTACTTTTTGCCCCATATGATCTGCGTTTTTATGTCCTCTTCGTGCCTTATCAGCGGCATTATTCTGTGGTTGTAGGGCATTGCTATTGCTTGGCCGTTGTCCGATTGTATCATCCTTTCCAGTGTTTCTTTGTCGTTTTCTTTCAGCCAGTTTATCAGGGTTGGTCCGATGTTGAAGCTTACGTGATTTAGGATGCCGTTTTTAGAATTTGGTTTGTAGCATTCGTTGTTGATTATGTTTGTCCATTTATCATTGTTTCTAGGCTGGTAGAAGTGCCAGTGCTGTAAGATGTGTTTTGCCATAAAGCACCTATTACGTTACTACTATATAGTTATAATTAATATATAAAACTTTTGGTAACAGCGATATTGTTGCAATGTCCCTCAAAAAGAAAGATATGCGACAATAAAAATATTTCTCTTTAAAATCAGTTTATAGCTTGTTTAAAGAGTGTTACAGCTATTCTTGCAGCAGATATCACAATAAACTTTAAATACTAAAACCGCATTAACAGTTTTATCAACATGGGCGAAAAAAAAAGAGGTTGGTATAAATATACTAATTATGATGACAAAGAGTTTGATGAGTTAGAATTAGATGACGAAGACAAGCCTAAGATTGCGGCTTAATTTTTTCTGTTAAAGAGTGGTGATAGGAGGAAAAATGCTAGAGCACATACTAAAATTTCCGGAGTACGTAAGCCAGGGCTACTCTTTGGGCAATGATGTCAAGGTGAAAAAGAAAGTAGACAAGATACTTGTCTGCGGGATGGGCGGCTCCGGCATTTCTGGCGATATCCTCAGGGATTATGTCAGCCATGTTCCTGTGATAGTCAATAAGGGTTATGATGTTCCTGGTTTTGTTGATAAGAAGACCTTGGCGGTGGTGATATCTTACTCCGGGAATACTGAAGAGACTATCGCTGCTTATGAGAAGATAAAAGGTAAGACGAAAAATGTTTTTATCATAGCTTCCGGGGGAGTTTTAGGCGGTGAGAAGAACGTTGTAAGGGTGCCTCAGGGATTTCCGCCGAGGTATTCCTTGCCTTTCTTGTTTTTTTCCTTGCTCTCGGTTCTTAACAATTCTGGTGTCGTGAAAAAGGATTTTGACATCGATGAGCTCGTTAATAATCTGAAGTCTGTTGATAAGAATTATGCCAAGGGCGTTGCTAACAGGATTTTCAGCTACGTCCCTCTTGTGTACGCTCCTGAAGGCTACGGCTCTGTCGCTTACAGGTGGCAGGCGCAGCTTAATGAGAACGGGAAGATAATCGCGCATTCTCAGGTTTTTCCTGAGCACAACCATAATGAGATAGAGGCTTACCTGCCGAGCCATTTCAGGGCTGTCTTGCTAAGGGACCCTGGCGCTAATGAGAGGATAAACAAGAGGATGGACATCGTGCTTCAAAGGCTGATAAGCCCTGAGCAGATAATGCTTAAGGGCGCTTCAAAGCTTTCCAAGATGTTTTACGGGATAATGCTCGGCGACCTCGTCAGCTATCACGTCGCATTGGAGTGGGGTTTTGATCCTAGAAAGCAGGACAGGATTGATGAGCTGAAGAAAAAATTGAAAGAATGAATTTGAACAAATGAGCTTAGAAAAAAATCTGTCAAAAGAATCTGAGTTAAAAACGATAGTTGATTTTGTAGAGTCTTACAGGTCCAAGCGAGGGATAATTCCTACTTCAGGGATTAAGTTTGAGCCTTCCTGCATAGCATTCGGAGAGGGGCATAACCTTTTGTACGTGCAGCTGATGAACACAACGAATGGCATTGGCGGCTGGCTGGAATTGGAAGATAGCGAAGTAAGGGGTTTGGTGTTGGAGCAGATAGGGAAAGACAGAAAATATTTTGATTAGAAACCTTTAAAAATGATATTTTCCTCGTTATTCTTTGATTTAGAAGAAATGTAGGGAATCTTCAGCTTACGCTGGGGCCCTGAATCTGGAGGCGAATTTAAATGGGAATGTACAAGTATCTGGCCGAGATATACAAGAATCCTATACAGAACTTAGGCGAGCTTTGGAAGCAAAGGCTCGTTCAGTGGAGGAAAGAACCTTCTATAGTAAGGATTGATAAGCCTACTAGGCTTGACCGTGCCCGTTCTCTAGGCTATAAGGCTAAACAAGGCTATATAGTGGTGAGAGTTAAGGTCCTTAGGGGCGGCAGGATGCGGCCAAGGTTTCATGCAGGTAGAAAACCCAAGAGCCGGCGCAGAAAGAAGATAGTTGGCAAGAGCTACCAGTGGATTGCCGAAGAGAGGGTAGCAAGCAAGTATCCCAACTGTGAAGTCCTCAACAGCTACCAGATAGCAGTAGACGGAAACTATTACTGGTTTGAAGTCTTGCTGGTTGATAGGGTGCAGGTTAGCAAATACAAAGGAATGGAATGGCTGGCTAGCACTAGAGGAAGGGCTTTCAGAGGATTGACTTCCGCAGGAAAACGTAGCAGAGGCATTTTAACGCATAAAGGGAAAGGTGCGGAAAAATTAAGGCCTAGCCTAAGGGCGAATAAAAGGCGTGCCAAATAATTTTTTTTATTTTTTTTAATAAAATATTTAATTTAAACTTTTCTATTTTTCGAACAGGTAGGACACCACTCACTATTATTTTTAATGTTATTAGGTGTTGCTGTCCATATATGTCCTTTTCTACACTGCCATTTTAATTTAGTTTTATTATCAATATATTTCTTAGACAAACACATCCCCTTTCTCTTTTTTGCTAGTTTTATCATTTCACTAATGCTTAATTTTTTTGTCCCCCCACAAACAGGACACCACAAACCCCTTTTTATACTACTTGGTATCGCTTCCCAAACATGATTTTTTTTACATCGCCATCTCAACTTGGTTTTACTATTTATGTAATCTGTTGATAAACATTCACCACCCCTATTTTTTGCAAGTTTTTTCATTTCTTCAATAGACAATCTTCTCGATAAACCTCCAGTTATTCTAGCACAAACTGGGCACCATTTACCAAGTTTTATGTTATAAGGTCTTGCTTTCCATGTGTGTTCTTCTTTGCACTGCCATATCAAGTTTGTACGTGCATTAACATACTTCTTGGATAAGCATTTTCCCCCTCTACTTTGAGCCATCTTCTGCATGTCCCCAATTGAAAGCTTAACTTTACCGGCACAGACAGGACACCATCTACCTTGTTTTATTTTACTGGGTTTTGCTTCCCATATATGTCTATTTTTACATTGCCATATTAATTTTGTATCACTAGAAATATATTTTTTGGATAAACATTCGCCACTTTTATTTTTAGCGAGATTTTTCATTTCTTTTAACATTTCTGGAGAATAAATATCAAATAGCTCGTGTGAAATATCCAATGTGAGTTTTGGAACTTTAATATTTCTTTCTTTACATTTTTTTATAATAAAATCTTTCATTTTTTCATATTTAACAGAAAAAGGAACTTCAATTAAAGTCACATTGTTTTGTTTGCATAATACTCTTTTTGATTTATCATCTTTGATTCTTTTATTAAATCTCTTTTTTGAATAATAAAAAAATTTTAGTGGTTCATAATGCTGTTGGCCTTGATATTCAAAAGCGAGCTTAAGTTTTTTACAATAGCCATCAAGTTCCATTAACTTTCCTTTAGAATTGACTAACCATTCAGGTCGGGCTTTAGGAAATTTTTCTTTAAAGATTATTTCAAAGTATTTTCGGCAGATTCTTTCGCTAATATTTGATGAACAAACAGGACACCAACCACCGATTTTTATACTGTAGGGTACTGCTTGCCATATATGTTTATTTTTGCATTGCCACTTTAACTTGGTTCGTGTATTAACATACTTCTTAGATAAGCATTTTCCCCCTCTACTTTGAGCTATCTTCTGCATGTCCCCAATTGGAAGCTTAACTTTACCGGCACAGACAGGACACCACTGACCCTTGCATTTTACATTTGCTGGTATCGCTTCCCAAGTGTGCCCTTTTTGGCATTGCCATTTAAGTTTTGTAAGATTATTAGTATATTTTTTTGATAGACACTTACCATCCCTACTTTTAGCTAACTCTTTCATTTCTTCAATGGACAGTTTAACTCTACTGGCACAGATAGGACACCATGTACCGTGTTTAATCTGGTCAGGTTTTGCGTTCCAGGTGTGCCCTTTTTGGCATTGCCATTTCAACTTAGTTTTATTACCTCTGTATTCCTTAGATAAGCATTTTCCTCCCCTACTGTGTGCTATCTTCTGCATGTCCCCAATTGAAAGCTTAACTTTACCGGCACAGATAGGACACCATGTACCTTTTTTTACGTTAAGTGGCATAGCCTTCCAAACATGACCTTGTTTGCACTGCCATTTCAAATTTGTTTTTTGATTTACATACTTAGGCGATAAACATTTACCCTTTCGGCGTTTAGCCAGATTTCTCATCTCTTCAATAGACAGCTTAGCAACGCCAGCACAAACAGGACACCAATGATTCCGCTTTATATGGAGGGGTATTGCTTCCCAAACATGACCTTGTTTGCATTGCCATCTAAGCTTTGTATGCGAGTTAGAATATTTTTTCGAAAGACATTTCCCCCCTTTTTGTTTGGCGATTCTCTGCATTTCTTCAATA